>NZ_JSYF01000067.1:0-19262 GCF_054824225.1 Pontibacter sp. HJ8 | reverse complement strand
ACCTTAAGAAACACTACATAGCTGGAGCAGGTGTAGGTTCTCAAGGAGCCAGCGGCGACCCGGCTAAAAAAATCATCACGGACGGTTACTGGTTTCAGCTATTGTTGGAAAATGGCATTTTGCTCGGACTGCTATACTTTGCCTTTTATGTCAGTTGCTTCCTTTTTGCTCTACTGTCCTTTTATAAAACAGACAACTTATTGCTAAGGCAGTTATGCATGGCATTTATTGCTTTCAGCACATATTTCTATGCGGCCAGCTTCCTCAACTCCGGATTTGCAGGAAGAACCAATTTTGTAATCTACTGGGTGATATTCGGCCTTTTGGTAGCACAATATATAATAGTAAAGTACAGTCGCCATGCACTCTCTAGTCATTGATGCTCGCATGCTTAATTTCTCAGGTATAGGCGTATACCTGAGAAATATTATACCATTCCTGTCTCTAGAGTTTGATTTGAAGCTACTAGGGGACGAAAAAGAGCTATCAATTTTTGCGGGCTTGCCTCATACCTCTTTCCTTGCGGCCAAAGCACCTATCTATTCTATTAGGGAACAACTTGAGCTCAGGTCTAAAGTGCCGCCATGCGATGTTTTCTGGTCTCCCCACTACAACATACCCCTGCTACCAATCTCTGCGCGCCACCGGGTGGTCACAATCCACGATGTCTACCACCTGGCATATCAGCATGCCTTAACGCTGCCTCAGAAAATCTATGCCAAAGTCTTTTTGAATGCAGCCGTCAGTTTGTCTGATAAAGTGATTACGGTTTCTAATTTCTCTAAAAGCGAAATTGTGAGACTGGCCAAGGCAAGAGAGACCGATGTGGTAGCGATTTACAATGGCGTAGATAACCAGAAATTCGCAGACGCTGGCAGTATACAGTTTTCACTGAACAAAAGTCTTGCTCATGTCCCCTCCGGTGCTAAGTACATTCTGTTTGTTGGAAATGTAAAGCCCCACAAAAACCTAGTTACACTCCTGAAGGCGTTCTCCACACTGCTGGAGGACAATTTCGCCCACAATTTAGTCATAGTAGGCAAGAAAGAAGGCTTCATCACAGGCGATAACCAAATAGCTTCCTTGCTTGAGGAGCATGTGCGACTAAAAGAAAGAGTTATCTTTACAGGCTTCATTGAGGATGAGGACTTGTCCCAGATTTATAGGAAGGCTGCTGTTTTAGTGTTTCCGTCAGTATATGAGGGTTTTGGTTTGCCGCCATTAGAGGCCATGGCAAGTGGTTGCCCGGTAGTCGCCTCCGCAGCAGCTAGTATACCGGAAATATGTGGAGACGCGGCAGAATACTTTGATACATTGGACCATCTTTCCCTGGCAGAAAAACTAAAGACTGTGCTTTACTCTGAGACGAGACGGGCACAGCTTATTGCCAACGGATATGAGAAAGCGAAGGAGTACCAATGGGAAAAGTCAGCCCAAAAACATTTAGCCGTCTTCAAACGACTAATTATCGAGTAGCTTAACTCGCATCTGCGGTTTAAGCACGAAGCATGTTCGCTGAAGCTTCAGATTGCAAGAATTTAATATAAAAATGAGAAATTTGAAAGTAGCTATAGTTCATGAGTGGTTTGTAGACTACTCCGGGTCTGAGAAGGTTGTTGAGCAGTTACTCAACATATACCCGGAGGCTACCCTTTTTTCTGTCATAGATTACATGCCAGACCATCTACGCAGGCATCTACATCACAAGAAGGTCAACACTACTTTTATCCAGAAGCTTCCTTTCGCTAAAAAGCAGTACAGAAATTACCTGGTGCTAATGCCCCTAGCCATTGAGCAACTGAATGTTTCCGAGTTTGACCTCGTCATCAGCAGTAGCCATGCCGTGGCCAAAGGCGTCCTGACTCATGCTAACCAAGTTCATGTCTGTTATTGCCACTCCCCTATCCGCTACGCTTGGGACCTGTACCACCAGTACATACATGAGGCCGGGCTGAACAAGGGAGTCAAGGGATTTCTTGCCAAGCTCATTCTGCACTACATCCGGAACTGGGACTACACAACAGCAAATCGAGTGGATTACTTTGTCGCCAACTCCAACTACATAGCCAGAAGAATCCACAAAGTTTATAACAAGAAGGCCACAGTTATCTACCCACCCGTTGATGTGACGGGATTTGAGCTGGTTGATGAAAAGGAGGATTTCTATGTGACGGTCTCTCGCATGGTGCCTTACAAGAAGATAGATATTATTGTGGAAGCTTTCAGGGGCATGCCTGACAAAAAACTCATTATTATCGGTGATGGACCTGACTTCAATAAAATAAAATCAAAGGCGACACGCAATGTCACTTTAATGGGTTACCAACCCTTTGACGTGCTCAAGAGCCATATGCAGCGGGCGAAGGCATTCATATTCGCTGCAGAAGAGGACTTTGGTATTACCCCTGTAGAGGCACAAGCCTGTGGAACACCTGTAATAGCATTTGCCAGAGGCGGTGCAGTTGAAACCGTGATTGATGGCATTACTGGAATATTATTTCATGAACAGACAGCCACTGCACTGTTAGATGCGCTCCGCCAATTCGAAGAGGGTGGCCTTATCTTCAATGCCCACACGATACGTGAAAATGCCTCCAGATTCAGTACCGACGTATTCAAAAAAACGATTGCCTCCTTCATAGAAACCAAATTACAATACTCGACAGCGAATTCCTATGCTTCGGAACATTGATAGAATCAAGTTGAGCAAAGATGGTTTCCTGGAGATGGCCCTGCTAGGATTTACTTTATCGATGCCCTTCAAGATTCAGGTCAACTCCGCTTTCCTTATCCTGGCGACTATATTATGGATATTTAGTGGCCATGCGCTTTCAGACTTGAAGTCTATTCTCCAGGAGAGACTGTTCCAGCTTTTCATGTTGCTTTACAGCCTTTACATAGTAGGAGTTTTTTACAGCACCAACACAAAATCGGCTCAGTCAGAACTTGAGATGAAAGTCTCCCTTCTGTTGCTGCCTGTCATTTTCTTAGTTGGAGTTCGCTCTCAGAAGAACCGGAATCGCTATTTATGTGCATTTACATGGGCTTGCTTTATGGCCTCTTTGGTCAGCATCCTGCTCCTGCTGCACAAAATCTATTTCCAGGGCTTGTACAGAATGGAAGGGCAGGCACTCAATATCGATTGGGTATACTTTTCTTACCATCTCCCAAAGCAGATTGATTTTCACGCCCCCTATTTCAGTATGTATATGGTGATGGGGATGTTCATAATCAGCTACTCCCTTATGAGCAATATTTCCACCATTTACAGCAGAAAAGCCATAGGCCAAGCTTTGTTGTTAATCTACTTTTTCACGTTTACTATTTTCCTGGCCTCCAGAACAGCCTTAGTCTCAGGCATTGTTATTTTATTCACAGCCGTGCTGGTCTATTTCGTGCTGAAGAAGAGTTACAGCAAGGTAGCTCTGCTGATAGGGCTCTCCATTGTTCTGTTCGGTTTTCTGTACATTAACACTCCCTACCTTAGGCGAAAAATGGAGCAGGGTGTCGGTGTAGACCAACGGCAACAAATCTGGCAGGCAGGTATCGACCTAATTAAAGAAAACTATATACTAGGGGTTGGGCCTGGGGATACAAAAGATAGGCTGGCAGATCAGTACAGCGATATGGGGCTTGAAACAGAGGCCCAGTACCGCCTAGACCCTCACAACCAGTACATCCAGGTTTTCCTAGCTCTTGGCATACTTGGTATACTCACATATTTAGCCTGTTTGCTATATATATTTAATATATCTATCAGAAATAAATTATATTTGCTAACAGGGTTTGTAATCCTTTATGCACTAAGTGGGCTTACTGAGAGTATTTTCAGTACACAAAAAGGAGTAATTTTCTTTTCTTTCTTCACAAGTGTCTTAGTATTCGGAAGAAAACATGATGCTACGGATAAAGTGAATGACTAAACTCCTTTCTCTTTTGCCATGTAATGCTTTTTCTGATTTTCAAGGTATAGATTTAAATGCCAGGCTTATACAACAAATATATTAAACCGCTGCATGCATCAGGAGATGCTGCATCAATAGCTGTTTCGTCCATAGCAGCTTATATTCTTGTATACGGCAATGTAAATTTTTACCAGTCTACGCGTTATCTCGAGCTTCTCTTATTTGCTCTACTTTCCTGGTTAATCTGTACTTCCTTACTGGGCACTTATAAATTCTACAGAGTCACCAGAACCGACAAAGTTGTTATCAATGCATTAAAGGTTATTCTGCTTTATATCCTCCTTATTGAGGCAACGTTGAACATCATCAACGTAGAGACTGTGCCGCGCAGTTTTCTAATCTACCATTATGCAATTTTGACAATTTTGGTGGTTGCCTACCGTTTTACCGTAATTACTGCTTTACACTATTACAGAAAAAAAGGGTATAACAACCGCAAAGTCATCATTGTAGGTAATGGTAAAACCGGGCAGGAACTAAAGCGTTTTTTTAAAACGCATCCTGAACACGGTTATCATTTTATTGGTTTCTTTGATGATAAGTTGACAGGAGACCCGTGGGTAATAGGCAGGGTTTCAGAAATTGAAAGTTTTGTAATTGAGCATGAAATAGATGAGATATATTGTTGTCCTTTTGAGCTCGAAAGGGATCAGGTTGTCCGGCTCATGAACTTTGTGGATGACAACCTGATCCGTATGAAGTTTCTGCCTGAGCCGGGATCTTTTCCCTATGCAAAGCTGAAGATTGATTTCTACGACATGCTTCCTGTCCTGATCTTCAGGTCTATTCCATTAGATGAAACGATCAACAAGGTCGCAAAAAGGGCTTTTGATATTGCTTTCTCCTCCTTAGTCATACTTTTCTTCTTATCCTGGCTGATTCCTTTACTTGCTTTACTAATTAAATTGGATTCCAAAGGACCTATTTTTTTTGGTCAGGAACGCTCGGGCATTAATTATAAAACATTTCGCTGCTGGAAGCTTCGGTCGATGTATATCAACAATGAAGCTAACTCTTTACTGGCAAAACGGGGAGATTCACGCATTACACCTATCGGTGCTTTCCTTAGAAAAACTAGCCTCGACGAACTTCCGCAATTTTTTAATGTACTTATGGGGCATATGTCTATCGTAGGGCCTCGTCCTCACATGCTCAAGGTGAACGAAGAGTATGCACTTGTTGCTGAGAAGTATATGGTGCGCCATTTTATAAAGCCCGGTATTACCGGTCTTTCTCAGGTACGCGGCTATCGTGGAGATACTTCTGCTGATTATCAAATCCGTGGCCGTGTGAAACTGGACATTTTCTACCTGGAAAACTGGACTTTCTTCCTAGACTTAAAAATCATCTTCTATACGGTCTACAATATGCTGCGCGGCGAGGATAATGCTTTTTAAGCCAGCCTAGTTCAATCAGACTGATTGTCATCCATTTATCCGAAGTAAATCATGGCTATACCTATACCTGGATTAGGACTGCAGGTGATTTACCGAAACACATCACTTACCTAACGATAAATAAATCCAGGCCATTTCTCTCTCCTTTCCCTCCTATTTTAAAATCACTTCCCGCATTTGCTCCTCTTTTAGTAACTTCGCTGCAAAGTAGAAAGCATGAGCAAAGAAAAACCATCCATACCGAAAGGAACCCGCGATTTTGGCCCTGCTGTCGTGGTCAAACGCAATTATATATTTGGCGTGATCAAGCGCACCTTCGAAAAGTACGGCTACCTGCCGCTCGAAACCCCGGCCATGGAGCAGCTGTCTGTACTCACGGGGAAGTATGGTGATGAAGGCGACCAGCTTATCTTCAAGATCCTCAACTCCGGCGATTTTCTCTCCAAGACTCACGCCGGTGATATTGAAAAGGGATCTAAAAACCTGATCAGGAAGATCTCGGAGAAAGCCTTACGCTATGACCTGACCGTGCCCTTTGCCCGCTTTGTGGTGATGAACCGCAACGAGATCAGCTTTCCGTTCAAGCGCTATCAGATACAGCCTGTTTGGCGTGCCGACCGTCCGCAGCGCGGACGCTACAGGGAGTTTTACCAGTGCGACGCCGACGTGGTGGGCACCAACTCGCTGCTTTGCGAAGCTGAGATCGTCCAGATGATCGATGAAACGTTAGGCACACTCGGTCTGACCGATTTCACCATTAAAATCAACCACAGAGGTATACTGGCAGGTATAGCCGAGGCCATCGGCGAGAAGGGACGGGAAGGCGATATCTGTGTGGCCATTGATAAGCTGGACAAGATCGGCGCGGAAGGTGTGCGCAAAGAACTGCTGGAACGCGGTATCGCTGCAACTGCAGTGGACAAACTGGAGCCGCTTTATAATTTGGCTGGCTCCAACGAAGAGCTACTGGACCAATTGGAAACGATCCTGGGCAATACAGAAGAAGGCCATCGGGGACTGAAGGACCTGCGCGAGGTATGGCAATACCTGGGCCAGTTGGGTAGCGACGCGCTCACTACCGGAAATCAATCCGGCAACCCGCGCCTGCAGCTGGATGTTACCCTGGCACGAGGCCTCTCCTATTACACCGGTTGCATCTTCGAAGTGAAGGTGAACAACGTGAATATGGGCAGCATCAGCGGCGGCGGCCGTTACGACAACCTCACCGGTATGTTCGGCATGCCAGGTGTGTCGGGTGTGGGTTTCTCGTTTGGCGTGGACCGCATATACGATGTGCTCGAAGAGCTGCAGCTGTTCCCGGCACGTAGCGAAGTGGGTACCAAAGTGCTGATCGTGCAGTTTGACAAGGAGTCGGAAATGTATGCCCTGCCGCTGTTGCAGAAAATGCGTGATGCCGGTATTGCCTCGGAGCTATACCCCGAAGCTGCCAAGCTGAAAAAACAGATGAGTTATGCAGACCAGAAAAAGATCCCGTTTGTATTGCTGATCGGTTCAGAGGAAATGGCCAGCGGCAAGCTGAAACTGCGCGACATGCAGACCGGCGAGCAGGACGAACTATACATCGATGCTATCATTGCGCAATTAAAACTCTGATCATACGCCATGAGTGACGTACACCACATCTCCAGCCAGCACCTGAGCCTGCAGCAGATCGAGACTATCCTCTCACAAAAGTATAGCCTGGCCCTGTCGCAGGAGGCGGAAGCGCGCATAGTGCATTGCCACGACTACCTGCACCGCAAGATAGCCAGCACCGATAAGAGCATTTATGGCATCAACACCGGTTTCGGCTCTCTCTATAAAAAGCAGATCTCACCGGAGAACCTGGAGCAATTGCAGCGCAACCTGGTCATGTCGCATGCCTGTGGCACCGGCGATGAGGTACCGGCAGAAGTGGTGAAACTTATGCTGCTGCTCAAGATCCAGTCCCTGGCCTACGGGCACAGCGGCGTACAGCTGCAGACGGTGAAACGCCTCCTTGACTTTTATAACCGTGACATCTACCCGGTCGTGTACCAGCAGGGTTCGCTGGGAGCCAGCGGAGACCTGGCACCCTTGGCGCATCTGTGCCTGCCCCTGATCGGGCTCGGGGAAGTGCATTATCAAGGGTATAGGCTGGAGAGCCGGCACGTTCTGGAGATGTTCAGTTGGGAGCCTATTGCCTTGCAGGCAAAAGAAGGACTGGCTTTGCTGAATGGGACACAGTTCATGAGTGCGTATGGCGTATACTGCCTGCTGCAGGCCAACCGCCTCTCGCACACAGCCGATGTCGTGGGAGCCCTGTCTCTGGATGCGTTTGACGGACGTATAGAGCCTTTCAATCGCCTGATCCACCAGATCCGACCGCACCGGGGCCAATTGCAGACGGCCGAAACCTTCCGACAGTTGCTGCAGGGCAGTGAACTGATCGAACAGCACAAACAGCATGTGCAGGACCCTTATTCCTTCCGCTGCATTCCGCAGGTGCATGGTGCCTCGAAAGATGCTATCCGGTATGCAGAAGAAGTATTTCTGACCGAGATCAATTCGGTGACCGATAATCCCAATATTTTCCCGGACGAGGATGAGATCATTTCGGGAGGTAACTTCCATGGGCAGCCGCTGGCCCTGGCCCTGGACTTCCTGGCTATTGCGCTGGCTGAGCTGGGGAGTATATCGGAACGCCGTACGTATCAGCTGATATCCGGATCAAGGGGACTGCCGGACTTCCTGGTGGCGGAGCCCGGACTCAACTCCGGCTTCATGATCACGCAGTATACGGCAGCTTCCATTGTGAGCCAGACCAAGCAACTCTGTACCCCCGCCTCCATCGATACCATACCTTCCTCCAACGGCCAGGAAGACCATGTCAGCATGGGCGCTAATGCGGCTACCAAGCTTTACAAGGTCGTGCAGAACGTAGAGCGTGTACTGGCCATCGAGCTGATGAATGCAGCGCAGGCCATGGAATTCCGCCGGCCAAAAAGAACTGCACCGCCGCTCGAGGAGGTGGTCGCCAACTACCGGAGCCAGGTTCCCTTTGTGTCTACTGACCGGGTGATGAGTCCTGACATAGAGAAGAGTATCGGCTTCCTGAGAGGCTACCGCATGGTGGCTCCTCTTGCCGCTGGTTAATGCATGCGTACTATGCTAAATCGGCACAGGCTATCGTTTTAAGGTATAGCCTGTGCCAATTTATATCTCCATCCAGGTATAGAAGTCTGAATTTCGGCCTCAGGCTTCCTTCCTTTGCTCCGCTTAAGTATATTCGTAGCATACGCTGATTAGCAACCTATACCTTGAGGCTACTCCTTTTTATATTTTTATTCTTCGCTGCTATACCTGTCTGGTCTCAAACCGGTTGCTTCAAAGCTATTCAAAACGGCAAGGAGGTAACGGTGATCTGCACTGGCATGCCTGTTTACTTCGAAGACTGCACGCCCAACCCCGACCCGGAGGCCGTTATTTTTTATGATCCCGGGCCTGCTGCCTTCAACTCTACCAATTTCGACGAAAGCAAACTTGTAAAAATAGGGAGCGACAAAAGCTACCAGCATACCTATACCCAAGCCGGTACTTACCGCATCACTCAGATCATCAATAAAAAAGGCGGCGGGGGGACTACCATCTTTGAACGTACATTCGAGGTAAAAGCTGCTCCCGCACCCACTTTTAAAACCACCAGCTGCGCCAACCGAAGCGTGCAAGTTAACATCACCGATACCAACTATGATCTCTTTGACATCGGTTACGGCGACGGCACTACCCGGAGCAACTTGAAAGCCGGCGTACAGCCTGCTTATACCTATACGGCTGACGGTCCTCATACCCTCACCGTTACGGGCAGGTATAGCGGTGCGATCTGCGAAGCCACCAGCCAGCAGACCATAGAGCTCTTGCATGCCGCTGCGGCACCGGTTATTACGAGGCTGGAAGTGATTCGGGAGGAGACAGCCGGTGAAATAGCTTTAAACCTGGAAAGCCTTCAGCCGGGCTACTACTATGTGGTGGAACGTTCCGGTGCTGCTACGCCCAAATATCAAACAGTTGACACGATCCGCTCTGTTACCCAGAACTCGCAAAATGACTACCGCTTAACCGGCATTAATACAGTTGAAGCCAGCCGTTACCGGGTGCGCCCCGTCGACCGATGCGGCACTCAAATCACAGCTGTTTCAAAACCGGTGAGTAGCATCAGCCTCAACGTCGCTGCCGGCGATGAACTGGCTACATTGAACTGGACAGGCTTCCGGGAAGAAGTCCAGCGCTACGAGATCAGCCGGGACGGAAACGCACTCCAGACACTTGATCGCACTATTCAAACATATACCGACCGCAACCTGAGCTGCGGCCAGAACTACTGCTACAGTGTCTCCAGTACATCACCGGACGGCAGAACTGTTTCCATCTCAGCCCAAAAATGCCTGACCGCGACCTCCACAACGCCTCCGCCTGTGGGCTATCTGTATACATCCTATGATGACAATAACCAGGTGGTACTTGCCTTCACCGTTCCGCAAGGGCATGCAGCAGAGCAGGTGCAGTACGAGCGAAGTATAGAAGGAGCTCCTTTTAGCCAGCTGATCACTTCCGAGCAGACGCAGCTGACTGATCAACTGAAGGCACCGACGGCGCTCTGTTACCGCGCCAGCTATACTAACCCCTGCAACCTGAAATCTGCTCTCAGCAACACCAGCTGTCCCGTTTTCCTCAAAGTAGTATCGCCTGAGAGCGCACCTGCTGTGACGTTGGGCTGGACGGGCTACGTTGGTTTTCCGGATGGTACAGGCGATTATACCGTAGAATTACTAGATGACAACAACCAGGTCATCAACAGGTATCCCGCCACGGCAAATACCTTCACCGACCGCAATCTGAGTGATGAGGTACAGGTGCTGCGCTATCGTATCCGGGTAACTTCCGGCAATGGTACGGCTGTTTCCTACTCCAACACCGAGACGGTGAAGCAGCCGCTGCAGGTGCATGTGCCCACTGCCTTTACGCCCAACCACGACGGACTCAATGATGTGCTGGAAGTAAAGGGCAAATTCATCCGGGAGTTCCGCATGCTGATTTACAACAGCATGGGCCAGGTCGTATTTCAGTCCGATGACAGAGCCTCAGGCTGGGACGGCACTTACCAGGGCAAGCTGCAACCCGCCGGGGCCTACGCCTATGAGATCAACATTGTGACAACGGGCGGCGAAGCAAAACGCAGGACCGGTACGGTGAATTTATTACGGTAACAGGTATAGCCGGTAGCTGGCAAGTGGTGCGTTTGGTCAGTCCGGTCCGTGTTTTCTGCCGGCATGCTTCAGCGGTATAAATCCTGCATTTTGTGATTATGCTTGTATATTTGTGCAAGCCAAAAGGCGAATTGAACGTTATGATCTTAAACACTCTAAAAAGAAGGTAAACTATGTTTGATATGATGGGCATGATGGGCAAGATGAAAGAAGTCCAGGCCAAACTGAAAGAAGCACAGGACAACCTGCAGCACGTAACGGTTACAGCCGAAGCGGGGGCAGGTCTGGTGAAAGCCACTGTGAACGGGCAGCGCAAGCTCCTCAAGATTGAGATAGATGACTCTATCCTGAACACCAACGACCGCGATATGGTCAATGACCTGGTAGTGGCTGCCGTGAACAACGCCATGCTCACAGCTGCCGAGCGGGCACAGGAAGAAATGAAAAAACATACAGAAGGCTTGTTACCTAACATCCCGGGACTAGATTTAGGAAACTTTGGCCTCTAGCACCAGCCTCACGGCTATTGTTATACTCAACTGGAATGGACTCCGCTACTTGCAGGAGTTTCTGCCATCGGTAGTGGCAAACAGCACAGGCTGTGAAGTCATTGTGGCTGACAATGCCTCTACCGATGGTTCCATCTCCTTTCTGCAGCATCAGTTCCCGCAGGTGCGCATCATACAGCATACCGCCAACCTGGGCTTTTGTGAAGGCTACAACGAGGCGCTGCGTAAGGTGGATGCCAAATACTATGTGCTTCTCAACTCAGATGTCGCGGTAACACCCGGCTGGACGGAACCAATCATCCACCTGCTGGAGCAGCAGGAACACATCGCCGTTTGCCAGCCCAAGATCAATGCACAACAGCATCCGGACTTCTTTGAATACGCCGGTGCTGCCGGAGGTATGCTGGACACGCTGGGATACCCTTATTGCCGGGGACGCCTCTTCGAAACACTCGAAGAAGACCGTGGCCAGTACAATGACATAGAGGAAGTATTCTGGGCTACTGGTGCCTGCATGTTTGTCAGGGCATCCGTGTATCATGCCCTGGGTGGCCTGGAGCCTGCTTTTTTTGCCCACATGGAAGAAATAGACTTCTGCTGGCGCGCCAAAAATGCGGGCCACAAGGTGATGTATAACGGCCACAGCCAGGTATACCACGTGGGCGGCGGCACCCTGCACAAGTCAAATCCTCGCAAAACATTTCTGAATTTTCGCAACGGCATGGCCTTGCTCTATAAAAACCTGCCCGCCCGTGAGCTTTTCACAACCATCGTGCTCCGTATTTTGCTGGACTGGGTTGCGGCCTTCCGTATGGTAGTGGCCGGGCAGCGGGCAGACGCCAAAGCAGTGCTCGATGCACATGCTGATCTGCTGCGCAACAGCGGCTACTGGCGCAGGCGTCGAAAAGAACAGCGGATGAAAGGTAATTTTCCGGCTATGACCGGCGTTTACAGGGGGAGTATCGTGTGGGAATATTTCGTAAAGCAGAAACGAACGGTGCGGGATCTATAAGCTACAGATCCCAGACAGAACTCCGCTCACGACGCAGGTGCTTGCTTACGTTCATCCAGAAAGCCAGTATAAAATAAATAATGACCGGCGATCCGAAAGTCAGAAACGAGACATAGATAAAAGACAAACGAATGCTGCTCGATGCAATACCCAGCTTCTCTCCCAACATGGCACAAACACCAAAAGCCTGAGATTCAATAAAGTATTGTAGTCGTTTCAAGTGCGTGTTGTTTTAAATTTAAAATTAAGAATAAATCATACTTTTTTCAAAACAAATTGATCAAAGTACGGAACAGATAACGTATCAGCATGCTCGGTAGTGTCTTTATTACGATGAATGCTGCAAACTGTATATGAAACAACTAAAAAAATCTACGACAAAGTTCCTTCCTGTTGCGGTGCTGCTCCTGATGGCAAACACCGGCTGTACGCTCTCCCGAATGGTCAAGCATGCAAAAAAGCAGGAAATAACTATCCTACCCAATCCCTTGACAGCAAGCGGCGAAGCGGTTAGCTTCGAAATGAAAGCGACGCTGCCTGAAAAGCTCCTCAAAGAAAATTACCGCTATAAGATCGATGTGGTGTATGAGTATGCCGGGCAAAAACGGGAGCACGTAGGTGCCCTGAACTTTGACATTGGCGAGTTTCTGTACGAAAACGGCAAGCCAACGATTACCAAACAGCTGTCGTTCCCATACGCTCCCAACAAGGACAAGGGTCGCCTGCTGGTACAGGGCACAGCGATAGATAAACGCGAAAGCGATAAGGTAAAATATACCAAAGAGGAGCAGGTGGCAGTAGGCCTACTGACCACTCCCCTGCTGATCGTGCGCAGCAACGCCTTCGGGTACATCCCGGATACCTATAAGGCGACAGCCGAAGGCCCAGCAACCCTTACTTTCTTCTTTGACGAAAACAAGTATACGACAAAGAGCTACCTCGGCTCCAACCTGGCCGTGCTTGACCAGTACATCCTGGACAATGTCGGCTCGCAAACCCTCACCATCACTGGCAGCCAGGCACCCGATGAAAAAGGAACGGACCTGGCCTCCAGGCGTGCCAGGGCCCTGGCAGATTATTACCGCAACAAGCTGAAGGTGCTCGATTACTCAGGCAAAAAAGTCGACATCAAAACCGCCGTTATACCTCCTAACTGGGAAGCCCTGCTGGAGAAAATAGACAAATCTGCTCTTCCGAAAGCGCAGAAACAGGAAGTAGCAGCTATTCTGCAAGGCAACGGCACTGACCGGGAAAAGCAGCTGGCCCTGCAGAAGACGCAGGCGCAAGACTACATCCAGCAATACATCTACCCGGCTATGCGGTACGCCAATGTCGAAATAGACTATAACCGCAGCCGCAAATCGGACTATGAGCTCTACCTGCTGGCCAGGCGCGTCGCCGAGGAGACCGTCCCTGCTGATGTGCTCACCGAAGAGGAACTGCAGTATGCCGCTACCCTCACGCCCCTGCTCGCAGAGCGCCGGAAACTGTATGAAGCAGCTGTGAAAACGACGGACAAATGGCCCGCATACTACAACCTGGGCACCGTATACACGGAAATGGCTCAAAAAGACTACCGGCCGGAAGCCAAAAAGGCTTTGCTTGCCAGCGCCATTACCAACCTGAATTTTGCCGGTTTCCGGAACCCGACGGCAGAGGTAAACTACGCCCTGGCCAGTGCTTATCACCTGCGTGGCGACAAACAGGAGGCATTGCAGTTTTATAATTACGCCATCAAACTGGGTAGCTCACAAGAAATGCTGCACCGCATATTTGCCGATAAGGCTGCGCTGGAAATTGAATTGGGACTATACGATGACGCCATCGAAAGCCTCACCTATGCCGGCGATAGCTACCAGACCAACATGAACCTCGGGCTCAGCTATTTGCTCAAGGAAAACTATGAAGGTGCCCAGGGGTTTTACGAGAAAGCGCTGGAACAGAAGCCCGAGGATGCCCTGGCACATTATTCCCTTGCCATCGTAGGCGCTCGCCAGCAGAACGAAGGCCGCCTGACCATACACCTGAGGCGGGCCATCCGCAGTGACCGCACCTTTATGGAGAAAGCGCTGAACGACCTGGAATTCACCGCTTACCGCGATAAGGCAGCCTTCAAAGATGCACTGTTGCGGTAACTTAGGCACTATAAAAGCAAAAGCACATTGCAAATTGCCAGACTTATCTTAATTTTACCCACAGAACCGAGAATAAAACACATTATATGCGAAGTATACAGTTTAGAGAAGCCCTTCGTGAAGCTATGTCAGAAGAAATGCGCCGTGATAACAGCGTATTCCTGATGGGTGAAGAAGTAGCCGAATACAACGGAGCTTACAAAGTAAGCCAGGGCATGCTGGATGAATTTGGTCCGGAGCGCGTGATTGATACCCCTATTGCCGAACTTGGATTTGCAGGTATAGGTGTGGGTGCCTCCATGAACGGGCTGCGTCCTATCATTGAGTTCATGACATTCAACTTTTCGTTGGTAGCGATTGACCAGGTGATCAACTCTGCCGCCAAAATGATGTCGATGTCAGGTGGTCAGTACTCCTGCCCGATCGTATTCCGCGGGCCGACCGGTAGCGCCGGTATGCTGTCTTCCCAGCACTCCCAGAACTTTGAGAACTGGTATGCCAATACACCGGGTCTGAAAGTGGTGGTTCCATCCAACCCGTACGACGCCAAAGGCCTGATGAAATCGGCTATCCGTGACAACGACCCGGTTATCTTCATGGAATCGGAGCAAATGTACGGCGACAAAGGCGAAGTGCCGGAAGAAGAATACCTCATCCCGATCGGCGTGGCGGATATCAAGCGCGAAGGCACCGATGTGACCATCGTATCGTTCGGCAAGATGATGAAAGTAGCTTTGGCTGCGGCTGAAGAACTGGCAAAAGACGGCATCAACGCCGAGGTGATTGACCTGCGTACCGTTCGTCCGATCGACTATAAGACGTTGATCGAGTCTGTGAAGAAGACGAACCGCATGGTCGTGGTAGAAGAAGCATGGCCGCTGGCCTCAATCTCTGCCGAGCTGGCGTACCATATCCAGAGCAATGCCTTTGATTACATGGATGCACCGGTGAAGCGAGTTACCTGCCGCGACGTGCCGCTTCCTTATGCTCCAACGCTGATCGAAGCGTCTCTGCCAAACGTAGGGCGCACGGTTGAGGCTGTTAAGCAAGTGATGTATCAGAAAGCTTAAGGCTATACCTATACCTGCCATCCGGGCAGTATCATAATCAAAACGACCCCAGCGCTATATGTGCTGGGGTCGTTTTGATTAGGGGATCATCCCTCTGTCCGGTCGTTGCAGACGATGCTGCTAATTCAAATCTGTATTGGATTTTGTTTTGACTTCCTGGCTACCGTCTTCGTCCGTTTCTATCTCCTGTTTTTCTACTTTTACAGCCGTATCCGTAGGCTCTATACCTCTGTCATGTATCTCGGAGTATACCTGCGTAAACTCCGCTCCAAGCAGAAAGATAATGGAGGTATAGTAGACCCACACCAGGATCAGCACCAGCGAACCCGCGGCGCCATAGGTATCGGCCAGCGGATCGTGCTGAAAATAGATGTTGAGTACATACTTGCCCAACGCAAACAGGACAGCCGTCACCACAGCTCCTATCCATACGTTTGGCCACCGGATTTTGGCATCCGGCAATACTTTGAAAATGGCGGCAAAAATAACGGTCGTGACAAGGACGGAGAACAGGATGTTGGCAATGTTGATCAGGTATACGGCTATACCTGAGAACTCCTGTTGCAGGAAATTGTAGACAAGCCCCAGCACGACATCCAGCGAAAGCGACACCAGCAGCAGAAACCCGAAACTTACGATAAGTGCCAGCGACAGCACCCGGCCTACTACAAGCTT
This sequence comes from Pontibacter sp. HJ8, assembly GCF_054824225.1. Taxonomy (NCBI): domain Bacteria; kingdom Pseudomonadati; phylum Bacteroidota; class Cytophagia; order Cytophagales; family Hymenobacteraceae; genus Pontibacter; species Pontibacter sp. HJ8. The sequence goes on along the minus strand of NZ_JSYF01000067.1, from coordinate 3,253 downwards.
CACCCATCCTTTTTCGGGTTTGGCTTTCACTTTCCACATCGCATTCAGCGAATCCTGCAGGGCAACAAACACGGTGGTGGCACTGAAGGCCATCACCAGCACTCCTACGATCGTGCCGATGGTGCTTCCCTCCGATTGACTGGCATTTTCAATGATGCTCTGGATCTGATCAGCGCTTTTACGTCCGACGATGCCCCCGATCTGACTGACGACTTCGCCCCGCACAGCCTCCTGCCCAAAAGCCGCTCCTGCTATGCGAATGGTAATAATCAGGACGGCAGGCAGGGAGAATATCGTGTAAAAGCCGATAATAGCGGCGTAGTCCAGTGGATTATCGTCTATGAATTTCTTGAAAGTCTGTTTGGTTACTTCCCAGTTTGTCTTAAACTTCTCCTTCATAATTACCTGATGCTTGCTATACCTGGTGCTATCTGGCTGGCATACCTGCCAAGGCTGCCAGCTATTCTCCTAGTACGCGCATACGGTAAAGCAGGGTATCTGATCTGAAACAAGTCATTGAAACCGGTTCAGGGGCTTCAGTCGGCCTGACGGACCAGCCGGGCCAGGTAGTTACCCGATTCGCCTTCGTACAGGTGCTCGAAGGTATAGCCATGCGCCTCCGCATAGTCCTGCAGGATAGAGGGGTCGATGAAGAGCCAGTCAAACTCACCGCTTTGCTGCTCCTTGTAGCGCATGTTGTAGCGCACCTCGCCATAATAGCCGGCGTTGAGGTCGAGCAGTACCGAGCCGTCTTCGTCTTCGAACATGTAGAGTATATCCGAAGACTCCAGCAAGAGCTGCCCTCCCGGCTTCAGCAGTTTTTTAGCATGCTCCAGGAAGCGGGCCAGCCCCTCCAGGTTACCTGCTATGCCGATCCCGTTCATGAGGAGCAGCAGGGTATCATAGTCCGGGGTATCCAGATTGAAAACGTCGGCTTGCAGGACCTGCCGCACGCCACGTTGTGTCAGCACTTCGGCAACCCCGGCTGATATATCCAGAGCAGTCACGTCCAGCCCACGCTCCTGCAGCACCAGGCTATGGCAACCGGCGCCTGCCCCCACATCGAGTATACTGCCCCGGCACTGCTCCAAAGCCAGGTGTTCCAGCTCCGGCATCTCGTCCAATTCCCGGAAAAGATAGGCCACCGGAATCTCATCGTCTTCGGTCAAGTTGCTTTCTACCACAATCTTAGCCTCTTTGCTACCCTGCAGATAGTCCTGCATGGCCGTGCCCATCGGATCATTGTTCAATTTCATTCGGTATCAGATTAAAGGCGCAAAGAAAATACTATTCCTGCTTTAATTAAAATGTATTTTGAACTTATCTAATTATATAACTTATCTTATATTTACATAGACCACTTACAGTCAGCTTATTATAAATAAAAAATAGAACTGTATGGTTGCATCAATCAAAAATTTATGTAGATTAGCCCTGCATATTTGACTCTACTATACCTATGAACACAGCTACATTCAGTCACATTCAACTTATGAATCCACAATTAGAAGCGCAATACCTAAAGCTGGAAGAGACGCGCAACCAACTTCTGGACGATTTGGAGGGGTTGGACGATGAATTCTTAAATACGCCTCCTGCAGCGGGCAAATGGGCTGTCAATCAGATCATAGCGCACCTGATACAGGTGGAACAGCTCACCAACAGTTACATCCAGCGCAAAGTACAGAAGCAGGAAACGCTGGGCGACGCTTCTATTGCGCATACCTTCCGGTCGTTGCTCCTCAAGCTGGCGCTTCACTCGGGCATGAAGTTCAAAGCACCGGATGCGGTGGCTGCCGTGCCCGACCGGTCCTCCCTTTCTGCTCTCCGATCACAATGGGACAACAGCCGCTACCACCTGGAAGACACCCTGACTGAGCTGCCACGCGAATTACTCGACAAATGCCTGTTCAGGCATCCGTATGCCGGTCCCCTTTCCATTACCCAGACCATGTCTTTCCTGCAAGACCACTTTCACCACCACGCCCGCCAGATTTCCCAGATACGTCATCAACTCATCAAGTAAATCTCATAGTTTTACCATTGCCCGGTTGATGCTATACCTGGCGCTGTTCCTTCTTTTGGAATAGTCGGATAACCGGCTCGATACTACCGATGCAAAGTCTGGGCTGGAAAGCGCTGTTCTGTGACCAGGCCGGCAGCTGTTTTCCGGTTACCGGATAGTTTGTATAGGCCGGTTGGCAATCCCGAAGTCGATCAGGCAGATTTTGTGTGGACGATCCGTTTTCTTACAGGGCGAACTCACCAAGTTCCAGCTGTTTGATCACCAGACCGGAGCCACCGGCCCGAAGTCCCATAATGGCGCCCTGTTCATCCAGTTTGAGCTGTACCTCGATCTGGCTCGGCGATGGGTGCGCCATGAGATAGCCCTGATGGATGAGGAAGCTCGGCTTGTGCACCTGCAGGTAGTCGTGGAGGTAACAGGCCAGTGGGCCGGCTGCCATACCGGTAGCGGACTCCTCTGCTATACCAAAGCTGGGTGCAAACATGCGGGCGGTGGCATCCGCCTCACCGATTTGAGTGGTAAATACATAAAAGCCAACCAGCCCTGCCCTTTCCGAAATAGCTTTTATCTGGCTCTGTTCAGGCTGCAGGTTGCGCAAAGCCATTACATCCTGAACCTGAGCCAGCAGGAAAGGCATGCCGGTACTGGCAATAAGTGGTATGTGTTCAAAAATATACCCGGCTGGCAGCCCCAGGGCAAGGGCAACTTCGTCCGGGTTGATGGCAGCCTCGGCCAGTGAGGTATAGCTGGGGGCCAGCTGCGCCTGGTATACCTTGTCGTTTTCATAGCTGATCTGCCGAGGCCCTTCAATTGACTCCTTGATGGCACTGCCATTGGGAAGCAGGCCCTTCTGCCAGAGCAGGCTAAACGTGGCTACTGTAGCATGGCCGCAGTGGGGTATTTGTCTGATGGGGGTAAAAAACTCCACTTTTACATCTCCCAGCTCCGAGGCAGACACAAAAGCTGTCTCGGATAGTCCCAGTATGGCAGCTATTTTTTGCTTGCGTTCCCGCGTGAGCTTGTCTGCGTTCAATACGACACCAGCAGTATTGCCGCCATTCGGAGCACTTGTAAAAGCTTTTACCAGGTATAGTTCCGGAGTAATCTGATCAGTAGTAATCATATCGAATGTATACTTAGTAAGGTGACAAATTCAGTGACCTGCAGGTTTTCGTAGCAGGTAGCATTAGGATTTCAGAATGCGAACATCATTCCTGAATGTTCGAT
>NZ_JSYF01000530.1:0-1476 GCF_054824225.1 Pontibacter sp. HJ8 | reverse complement strand
TGAACCGGACTTCGGCACGGTTGGCATTGGAGAGCTTGTTGGTATGGTCGCATTGGCTGCCCGGCTCCAGGTAATACAGGAATACACGCTGCCCCCGGCTCATCAGCTGCTCAGCATCAGGTCTGCCCAATATGGCCTTGATGTCATCCTCTGATTTCCCGTAAAGTTCGCGCCTGATCGAATCAAATTTTTTTACAAGCTCGTTTCGTGTCCCGTTGCAGCCTTTTTTGTCCTGCTGCCAGGCGTCACTATCAAAACCAGGTATGCGGGCAGGTTCAGAACAGCTCAGCAACAGGGGCAACAGCAGGAGCAGAACCGGGGAAAGAAGCTTCTTCATAGTATGTTTTATAAGCTCAAAATTGCATCTTAGCCTAATCGGATACAAGAGAAATCAGGTATTTCCTGAACCTCTACTGTAGCGATTGAAAAAATAATGCAGATATTACGTACTAAAAGGCAGGTAATGAAGCGTTTATAAGCTATAATTTGCCTGTACCCTTACTTAGTGCATGTTTTGTTTTTGCATATATCCGGTAGAAGGAACAATTCTTATGTTAAATCCTGTTGAAACAGTAGTCGCAAAAAATACACGCTAAAACGGACCTATGATAAAAGCAGTCATCACCTCTCTTACCTTAAGTTTATTGATCATTGCTACTCCGGGTGGGGCCCATAACGATGCAACTAACGCATCAGCCAGGGCTACTACAGAAACTATGCTGACTGCCAATTCCCTTTCCATGCTTTCTTTTGCTGAAAAGAAGCTGGCCTTTGAGGAGCATGTGCAGGAAGTGTATGACAAGGCTGACCTCAAAAAGGCCGGACTTTCCTATAGTGTTTTTGAAAGAGCGTATAGGGGGTATCACAATTTCAGACAGCAGAAACTGGCAGCTACTGACAAAACGGTGATGACCGTAGTAGATTTCACCAAGCCCAGCAACCAGAAGCGTATGTGGATCATCGATCTGGGTTCGAGAAAGGTGCTTTACAATACCTTGGTGGCGCATGGCCGCAATACCGGCAACGTTCAGGCCGAGAAATTCTCCAACGAGCCGAATTCGAACATGAGCAGCATGGGCTTTTATATAACCGACAAAACCTATTTCGGCAAGCATGGCCTCTCTTTGAGGTTGTCCGGTATGGATGAGAAGTATAACTCCAAAGCGATGGAGCGAGCCATTGTACTGCACGGTGCGGACTATGTAAGCGAATATTTTGTGAAACAGTATGGGCGGCTTGGCAGAAGCCTCGGCTGTCCTTCGGTTCCCCGCGAGATATCAGGCGATGTGATCGAGCTCATCAAAAACAATACGGTTCTCTACATTCATTCAGGGGACAAGCAGTATACCTCTGATTACCTGGATACTACTCGGGCTGTTGAATCTTATGCCATGGAATCCGGCCTGCTGGAAATGGGGGTTTGAATGACCGCTTAACCGTTAGAGGTACACGATAAAAAAGAAAGCCAGGCAGATC
>NZ_JSYF01000529.1:0-925 GCF_054824225.1 Pontibacter sp. HJ8 | reverse complement strand
AGCATGAAGATTTTAAGAAGGCCCAGGAAGATATACACCATATTAAGTTCTAAATGAATATTTTATTCTTGATTCCAGCAAGAGGTGGTTCAAAAGGGTTGCCAGGTAAGAATATCAAATTACTTAACGGAAAACCTTTGATCTGTTATACTATAGATGCTGCAAGAGAGATCAGTAACGGAGCTGACATATGTGTATCAACAGATGATAAAGAAATCATTACTGTTGTAGAAGATTATGGAGTTAAAGTCCCTTTTATTCGGCCTGCTGAATTGGCCACTGACCATGCAACTGCGGAGCAAGTCTTGGACCATGCTATTCAATATTATGAAAGCCAGTACAAATCCTATGATGTTGTAGTATTGCTTCAGGTAACTTCACCTTTAAGAACAGGCAAGCATCTTAAAGAAGCTCTGGACCTATTAAAGCCTCATACAGAAATGATTGTGTCAGTAAAAGAAACTGATGCGAATCCATATTATGTATTATATGAAGAAGACAGCACAGGTAAATTAAAGAAATCAAAGGAAGGCAATTTTGGAAGAAGGCAGGATTGTCCTAAAGTGTATCAATTGAATGGTGCAATTTATATAATTAGTGTTAAGGCCTTAAAGCTGAAAGGACTTGCGAACCTGCAAAAAGATAAGTATATAATGGATAAAGAGTCATCGATAGACATAGATGATAAAATAGACTTTATGATTGCAGAACTACTAATATCTGAAAATACAGAAAGTGAATAAACTGAAATTGTATATTAAAAAAAACTTCCAATACTTTTCCTACTTCTATTCTCATTTAAAGCATAGAGTCATAATATCTCTATTTTTAAGTTTAGCTGTCGGAGTGTTAGATGGATTAGGGTTGGCAATGTTTTTACCATTGCTTCAAATGGTAGAAAGCAGTAATTCCAGCATAGACTCAG
>NZ_JSYF01000528.1:0-4539 GCF_054824225.1 Pontibacter sp. HJ8 | reverse complement strand
TGAGCACCTGGGGCTGATGGACTACAAGGAGGCCTGGGATTACCAAGACCAGCTCTTCAACGCCGTCCTTGCCACGAAAGCTGAAAACCGGACTGCTATACCTGAGGAGCAGCAGCCAACTACCAATTACCTGCTTTTTTGCTCTCACCCGCATGTCTATACCTTGGGCAAAAGCGGGCATGAGACCAACCTGCTCATCAACGAAGCCGGGTTGAAGGCAAAAGGGGCCACGTTTTATAAGATCAACCGGGGCGGGGACATTACCTACCACGGGCCCGGCCAGATCGTGGGTTACCCGATCCTGGACCTGGATAACTTCTTCACCGATATCCACAAATACCTGCGTTACCTGGAGGAGGCCATCATCCTGACCCTCCAGGACTATGGGATAGCAGCAGGCCGTATACCTGGCCTGACGGGTGTGTGGCTGGACCATGAGGCCCAGAAAAATCCGCGTAAGATATGCGCCATGGGGGTGAAGTGCAGCCGTTGGGTCACCATGCACGGCTTTGCTTTCAATATCAATACCGACCTCGATTATTTCAATAACATCGTGCCCTGCGGCATCACCGACAAGCAGGTGACCTCACTGGCAAAAGAATTAGGCCATGAAGTGCCCCTGGCAGAAGTAGAGGAAAAACTACTGCGCCACCTGGCCGGGCTCTTCGAGGCAACTATCACAAGAGAAGTACATGAAAAAAGACATTGATTTTACCCCGGTTGAAGGCGTAGCTGTGGCGATTGCCGCAACAGGCGAGATTCCGGCAGAGCGCACCTGGAATGTATATTTTATCAACAACAACTCCGTTCCGCTGGATAATGTCATGATCACGTCCAAAGGCTACGGCCTGCTGGACGGCGAAGAAGTGAAAACATCGGTGCTGCGCCACATGTTTGAGCAGGTGGCCCCCAAGAGCCCCGTTCAGGTAGAACTGATTGACCCGTCTGTCTTCCATCTCAACAACGAGTATTGGGTAAGCTACTACATTGACGGCAAGATTTACGACAAGCGCTTTGTGTTCGTGCCGGATTCCATCACAGAAGCCAACCTGATCGAGATAAGTATGCTGCAGATGCAGGGCGTGCTGCACTCCTGAGTTGCCCGGCTGCAAACTACATAGGCTGCTCCCAAGGCTTGCTGCCGGCAAAGCCGGGGAGTGGTTGTGCGGGTGAGCGCCGTGCGGTAGAAGGCGCGGGGAATAACCCGCCTGCTACCGGGCTGCTCCTGTTTTCAATTGTTTTAAGTATCTTTCTGGGCTTTAACAAACCCCGCAATTCGCAAAGTGTCTCAGAAGTATAGCAAAATGTTTAGCTCTTGGCTCGTAGCCCTGCTATTTGTGCTGGGGCTGCCCTTGCAGGCCCAGGTGTTGCCGCTGGAGCAGAAAAATACCATCAGCGGCGACTGGCAGGTATACGATGCCCGTTCCGGTGAACTCGTGCCCTATGTGGCCAGTGTACACACCGGGTATACGGCGGTGCATCAGTGGCTTTCCATTGCTCCTTCCCAGCCTTTTGTCGTGGACTTTACGGCCCGGAAGGAACTCTGCCTGTTTCTTAACAACCAGCTTGTTTTTGTAGCGGACTCCGCATCTGCCTATACCCTGAACCTGGCTGAATACAGCAAGCAAGTGAAGCCCGTCAACGGCAAGTACCTGCTCTCGGCCTGGCACCCTTCCCAGCAGCCCAATGTCGGCACGTTCAAAAACAGGGTACGGACCGTGGATGCCGTAGAACAGGAAATAAAAGGTAGCTTTTCGATCCGGCTGAGGGAATATGTCAATCAGAATGCATTTATCATCTTCATGCTCCTGATCGGTTTGATCTACGGCGGCCTCAAAACAAATTTCCCTTCTGACTTTCATGGCGTTTTCGGGATAAAGTCCTTTTTGCGTACCAAGGCACTGGAAGAAGGTATATTGGTCAAGCCCCTGAGTACCTGGTCCAACATCCTGTTCATCCTGGCCTTCTCGCTGTCGCTGGCCCTGCTCATAGCCGCCATCCATACCAATGTGCAGCATGTGCGCCTGTTCAACCGCCTGTTCCCGGTTTCCGAGGCCGATATCACGACCAAGATTGTCTTCTATACCGTTCTGATCTTTGCCGTTGTCCTGCTAAAATACCTTTTTCTGAAAGTGATGGGCTATATTTTCGGGCTGGAGCAGATTGTTCAGGCGCAATTCAGTGAGTTTCTGAGATCTTTGCTATTTCTGGGCCTGTTTCTGCCCGTCGTGATGCTGCTATACCTGGCATTGAACAACACCATGCCCGAAACGATACTGACCGTATCCAGCCTGGCGGTGCTTTTGGTATTGGTAATCACCGTATTCAGGGTTTTTGCCACAGTAAATAAGAAGACATCTATGATAAATTTGCATTTATTTTCTTACCTTTGCGCCACTGAAGTAATCCCGCTGGCGATCATGTTGAAATTCATTGTGTTTAACTTTTAAAAACACAAATCAGCAGATGCCGCGGTCAAGGCAGGTTACATTAAAACAACAGACCACTACTCTATGGCTGAAAGTAAAGAAAAGGTATGGGCAAACCCTGAGAGGCACAGCATTCCGATCAAAAGCATCCTTGTAACTCAACCACAGCCTACCACTGACAATTCGCCTTATTTGTCTATTGCAGATAAGTATGGCATCAAAGTAGACTTCAGGGCTTTTATTGAGGTAGAGCCGGTTGCCTACAAAGAGTTTCGCAAAGACAAAGTGGATATTCTATCGCACACGGCGGTCATTTTTACCAGCCGCAACGCCGTAGACCATTTTTTCAGGATTTGCCAGGAAAGCAAAATCGACATGCCTGCTGACATGAAGTATTTTTGTATTTCAGACCAGACGGCCTATTACCTGCAAAAGTACATCGTATTGCGCAAGCGGAAGTTGTTTGTGGGCGAGAAGACAGCGAAGGATCTTTTTGAGGTGATCAAGAAGCACAAGAACGAGAAGTTTCTCTACCCTTGCTCCAACATCCGCAAAGACGATATTCCAAGTTTCCTGGAAGCAAATAAAATAAAATTCACAGAAGCTGTTATCTATAAAACAGTAGCGGCTGACCTGTCTGACCTGGATGATGTGACGTATGACTGCATCGCGTTTTTCAGCCCGTCCGGTATCAGCTCCCTGTTTATCAACTTCCCGGATTTCAGACAAAATAATACCCGTATTGCAGCATTTGGCCCTACGACCGCTAAAGCCGTGCGTGATGCCGGCCTCGAGCTGGACATTGAAGCCCCTATGCCGAATGCGCCTTCTATGACCGGAGCAATCGAGGTATACATCCAAAATCAGAAGCTGGCACAGAAAAAATAAGCTACAGCACAAATTCAGCTGTAATTGAGCAACAGTAAAACGCAAAAGTAAGTAGAACCAATCATCTGCTTACTTTTGCGTTTTACTGTTTAATATATATATTTGATCAAATTCTGGTCATAAACAGCCCATTGCACTCTTGCCTAGCTGCAACAGCCTATGAAAAAGATTATACTTGCTGTATTCCTGCTGTTTGTCTGCCACCTGAGTTCCTGGGCGCAGCAGCAGCCTCAGTTTACCCATTACGGGTTCAATGGCATGTATATCAGCCCGGCCTATGCAGGTATAACCAACCGACCGGAAGTGCTCTCCCTCTACAGGTACCAGTGGCTGAACTACGACGCAACGTTTGATGACGGCGGCTCACCGCAAACCCTGATGCTTTCCGCCCACACCCCTGTGCGGTTTCTGAAAGGCGGACTGGGTCTCAACCTGGTGCAGGACAAGATTGCCAACACCCGGATACAGCAGGCAGCGCTTTCCTATTCCTTCCATTTGAATGTAGGCGAAGGCAAGTTAGGCCTGGGAGTGCAGGGCAATATCAATACCGTTAAGAAAGGAAGTTACCGGGCCATAGACGAGGGCGACCCCAATGTGCCTTTTAACAGCTCGGACACCAAGTATGATGTAGGGGCTGGGGTATGGTACGAGTCGGAACTGTTCTATGCAGGCGGCGGGGTAACCAATTTATTGCGCGCTACCTATGAGTTTGCGGACTCCGCTAACACAGGAAAGGGCAGGGTTTTGGGAGAGAATCATATCTATGCTACGGCCGGTTACAACTTCGCCCTGACCAATGCCCTCGTGGCGACTCCAACGGTGCTGCTTAAGCATGACACAGAAACATTCTCTTTTGATGCAGGTGCCCGGATCACGTTTGATGAAAAATATTGGGGTGGATTGAATTATCGCCATCAGGAAGCTGTTAGTGCCCTTGTAGGTATAGCACTGTTGCAGGACAACGCCCTGCGGGTAGGATATGCTTTTGATTTCACCACTTTTAACCGAGACGCGAAAGCCCCCACATCACATGAAGTGATGGTTTCTTATAGATTACCGGAGCCAATTGTACGTTTCCGCCCACCAGTGCGCACGCCACGCTATAACTTCTCTAAATAAATTTATTAGGCATTGTATATATCGCCGAAAAGCTGTATTCTTGACAAAATACATTAAAATTAAAACTCCGAATGTATAATATTCTTCGTATTGTACCGTTGGA
>NZ_JSYF01000527.1:0-2817 GCF_054824225.1 Pontibacter sp. HJ8 | reverse complement strand
TTGTTGCTCAACGCCACGCTCACCGTGCAGGCCGGCAATGCCGGATCTCACCAGAAGAAAGGTTGGGAAGAATTCACAGATGCAGTCGTAAAAAAAGTGAACGACCTGAAAGAAGGGGTGGTGTTCATGTTATGGGGAGCCTATGCCCAAAAGAAAGGGGCCTTTATTGATGAACGCAAGCATCTGGTACTCAAAGCCGCCCATCCCTCACCATTTGCAGCTGACCGCGGTTTTTTCGGAACGCACCATTTCAGTAAGGCCAACGAGTATCTCCTGGCACAAGGCAAGGAGCCGATTGATTGGTAGTACAGGGGAAAGTTTAAGTTTATCTGCATTTCCGCTAAACCGCACATTGACAGGGCGAAACATGCGGTATAACAGGTATAGGAAAAGTGTAAAAGGCCAAAAATGAGCTGGCAGTGAATTGTTACGAAATACACTGCCAGCTCATACAAAAATCAGGCGAAGCAAAAAGCTCCCTTTACCTGTTTAGCCTGTTTGCTACGCATACAACCTTACGCGCTGTTTTTTACATCAAGGGTAGATCATCAGGAATATAAAAGCAAACAGGTTTACGAGAAGCACCACGCCGTAGACAACATTGGTCTTACCACTGCTTAAGGACAACATGACAGTAAATACCGATAGTCCTAGCAGGATAATAGACTTGATGTCCAACCCCAGAATGATCTTAAAATCATAGATTATACAGACGACTGCTACACTCGGAATTGTCAAACCTATACTTGCCAGCGCCGATCCCAGCGAAAGATTGAGACTTGTTTGCAGCCTGTTGTTTCTGGCAGCGATGATGGCAGCAATCCCTTCGGGTAATAGAATGATGGCTGCGATTACAATCCCTACCAATGCTTTCGGAAGGTTGTAGCCAGTAATAATGCTTTCGATGGTAGGGGAAAGTGTTTTGGCCAGCAGCACGACAATCCCTAAACAAACAATTAGAAACAGCAGACTTGTAAAAAATGCCCTGTTGCTGATGAGGATGGGTTCCGCTTTTTCTTCATCTTCATCAGTCCCGATAGTAAGAAAATATTGCCGGTGTCTTCTTGTTTGTACGAATAGAAAGCATCCGTAAATAACCAGGCAGGCAATGGAAGCAAAAACGAGCTGGGGCGTTGAATAGTAACCCCCTGATACACTTTCGGTGAAGGTGGGAAACACCAACGTGAAAACAACAATGGAGATCAACGAAACCAAAGCGATGGTGACAGAAGGCTTGGAGAAATTTTGTTCGTAATGCTTCAGACTTCCGATTAACAGGCAAAGGCCGACTATACCGTTCAGAATAAGCATGGTGGCAGCATACACCGTATCTCTGGCCAGTGAAGCAGCCTCTTTCCCTTCCGTCATCATCAGGGATATGATGATGGAGACCTCAATCACCGTTATCGATATAGCCAGGATGATGGTTCCGTAAGGTTCTCCTACTCTTTCAGCAATTATTTCGGAATGGTGCACGGCCGACATCACACTGAGGATAAGCAGCACACTCGCAACAATTTGAAAGATACTGCTGTCGGAAATAAGCCCGGAGAAAAACAGAATCCAAGCCACAATCGGGATGATAATCGTCCACTGAAGAAATCTCATAATTTTAATTTATTGAATAGGTGTAAGCTGATATTTTCAAATCGTTCCTGCTTAGAATTACATATAACGGATTGGTACATAGAACGAGCAAGACGTAGCCTAAGCTTGGCTTATGTGCATGGTTAGCAACTGTAATTTTAGAACTTATATAATAGGAGATAGTAAATGGGAGTGAATAGTAGTGCTGCAGCTAAAAAGTTAAGAAGTGCATAGCCAACTGTTAATTTTTGAACTAAAGCCATGCCTTTGATTAAACGTATTAGAATCCATATAGCTAACACACCAGCGATAAGCTTAAGTACAATCAAAAAAAACGCAAGAACTATCTTGTTATCATGGATAAAATTACTCTCATAATAGTATGCCATTATCACCTGTATAATAATTATAGCAACAGAATAAAGGTGTGGCCAATATGCCAAAGTAAAAGTATTCAAGATAGCATTATATGAAGCTTCTGCCTTGAACAACCTGCCAGTAATTTTAATGAGATAGCATATTATAAAGTTGGAAACACACCCGTATAGAAAGCCCAAAATCACTAGCGTTATTATAAGTGGTGGCAAATCAGCTTCCCAGTTAAGAAAATAATCCTGCTTTAAAGTAAAATAAGAGAATACACCTTGCAACGTAAAAAACCAAATTGTCTTTCCCCAGCGAACTTTCTCTTGATGTGCTCCTTCAATTGCTGAACTTGAGTTGTTTAAAGCTTGGTCCATTTATTAATTAAATATTACCGCTAACGTGCTCGTGTATACCTTGTGCGAGGCCACCAGCCGAAGCATAGGGTATAAACTGTGTTGGCAACTGGCTTTCTATTTAGTTGAAATTATTATTAACCCGTTCTTCCCGTTTTCCCCGTACAATTCTTGAGATACAGGTCTTTCAATGATATTTATTCCGAATACTTCAGATGCCTTCAACTTTTCTATTTCAGCAAAGCTTTCAGAAAATTCAATCTGGTTTCCGTTAATAACCAAGACTGGCAGCACATCTTGAGAAGTTTCATTAGGTTTTACATTTGATTTGTAACTCGTATACTTTCCCTTTACTTCAGCAAGATACTGTCTTACCAACTTCTTACTTTGGCTTCCCTTTGTGGTTAGTAAGACTATACCATTAAGTGGTTTGCAAAAAATCAGGCTGTCTGTTACTCCTTTATCCAAGAAGTCTATCTGTATTAAGTCAGACTGACTATATGATTTTAAA
>NZ_JSYF01000526.1:0-2567 GCF_054824225.1 Pontibacter sp. HJ8 | reverse complement strand
ATCTAAATGTATACATAGACTTTTTTGATCTTAATGCTGAAATACTTTAAATGTACAAGTGCTTAAATCAGTTAATAACCGATTTGATTATCGGTAATTTTATCAATAAAATACCTTCCCCTTGCCCTTCAACCCATTCACCATAGACTTACCTGTTCGGGAAATTATACCTGCCGTTAGGGAGCATCTGGCGGCGCAGAACACGCTGATCGTAAACGCCCCTCCCGGAGCCGGTAAAAGCACCTTGCTGCCGCTGGCTATACTCGATGAAGTATGGCTGATGGGCCAGAAGATCATCATGCTGGAGCCCCGGCGCCTGGCGGCCAAAACCATTGCAGAGCGCCTGGCGCAGCTGCTGGGCGAGGAGGTAGGCCAGAGAGTCGGTTACCGCATCCGTTTCGAGACCCGCATTTCCGATAAAACCCGCATCGAGGTCGTAACCGAAGGCATCCTCACCCGCATGATCCACAGCGACCGCTCGCTGACAGGTATAGGCATCGTGATCTTCGACGAGTTTCATGAGCGAAGCATCCATGCCGATGTAGCCATGGCCCTGAGCCGGGAAGCGCAGCAAGCGCTTCGCCCGGACCTGCGCATTATGGTGATGTCGGCCACCCTGGATATGCCCCAGCTCACGCGCCTGCTCAAGGCCCCGGTAGCGCAAAGTATGGGGCGGCAATACCCCATCGAGACCTTTTATACCGGCGATGCCGATGACCGAATGCTGCCCGAAATGACGGCCAAAGTGGTGCAGCAGGCCGCGCAGGAGCAGGAAGGCGATATCCTCGTGTTCCTGCCCGGCGAAAACGACATCCGGAAAGTAGAAGAACTTTTGCGCAGGCAGTTGCGCGGTTTCCAGATACACCCGCTGTTCGGTATGCTGCCCTTCGGCAAGCAGTACGCCGCCATCATGCCCGACCGCCAGGGCAGGCGCAAAGTAGTGCTGGCCACCAGCATCGCCGAGACCAGCTTAACCATAGAAGGCATTTCGGTGGTGGTGGATACGGGCTTCGGCAAAACCTCCCGCTTCGATCCGAAGTCTGGTTTGTCGCGCCTCGAAACACAGCGCATCTCCAAAGACGCCGCCGACCAGCGTGCCGGTCGCGCCGGTCGTCTGGGCCCCGGCACCGCTTACCGCATGTGGAGCAAGACCACGCAGGAGCGCATGGCCCCGCACCGCACCCCCGAGATCATGGAAGCCGACCTGTCCTCGCTGGTGCTGGACATGGCGCAGTGGGGCATTACCGATATCCGGGGGCTGACCTGGCTGAACCCGCCGCCGCGCGCCGCCCTGGCCTATGCCACTGACATGCTGCACCAGCTGCAGGCGCTGGAGAATGGCCTGATTACCGAGCAAGGTAAAAGTATGCACCGGCTGCCTTGCCACCCACGCATCGCGCACATGCTGCTCAAAGCCGAAGAAACCGGCCAGGTGCCGCTGGCCTCCGATATTGCCGCCGTCCTGGAAGAGCGCGACCCGCTGGATCGCAACGCCGGCATCGACATTAATTTAAGAGTGGAAGCCCTCCGAAGGTATCGGAAAGAGCAGGGGCAGGGCAAGCGTTTCAGCAAGATCGAGAAGATCGCCCGCTCGTACCGTCAGCTGTTTGAGGTGGAGCCCGATAACGGCACCTTCGATGAGTATGAAACCGGTGTGCTGCTGGCGCATTGCTACCCGGAGCGCATCGCCTATGCCCGCCCCGGCAACAACGCGCAGTTCCAGCTGGCCAGTGGGCAGTATGCCTCCGCTGGTCACAGGGATGATTTGGCAAACGAGCCCTGGCTGGCCATCGCGCACCTGCACGCCGGTACAGGCGATAACCCGGGCCGCATTTTCCTGGCCTCGCCGCTCAACCCCCGCGACCTGGCCCCGCTGTTGAAGCAGCAGGAAGTATACCACTGGGACGTAAACGACGGCGAACTCACCGCCTCTTTGGATACTAGAATTGGCAGCATCGTGCTGCAAAGCAAGCCACTGCCAGCACCCGACGAGAAGCACCGCGTACCCGCCATCTCCGAGGCCATCAAAGCAGAAGGCGAGCACCTGCTGGACTTCAACCACGAGCTGACGCAGTGGCAAAACCGCGTGATGAGCCTCCGCAAATGGCGCCCCTCCGAGTCCTGGCCCGACGTGAGCACTTCTACGCTACTCATAACCAACTGGGACTGGCTGAAGTCCTACCTCTTCGACATCGAGCACCCTGATGAGCTGATGGAGCTGGAACTGCTGCCAATTCTGGAAGCTAAGTTTTTAGAGGAGGATCAGCGCGCCCGACTGAACGCTCTGGCCCCTGCCAGTCTACTGCTGCCGGATGGTTCTTCGATTGAGCTGGAGTATAAAGCCGATGGTTCTCAACCCAAGCTGGAGATCCGCCTGCAGGACGTGCTGGGCTGGGAAGAAAGCCCGAAAGTAGATGACGGCGAGATGACAGTGGAACTAGCCTTGCTTACGCCTGATTTGAAGCCGATCACGACTGTGTCGGATCTGGCGAGTTTCTGGAAGGGGAATTACCGCGTGATCAACCGGCAGCTGGAAGTGGTGTTTCCGGAAGTAAATTGGAGTAGGG
>NZ_JSYF01000525.1:0-1009 GCF_054824225.1 Pontibacter sp. HJ8 | reverse complement strand
TTGGAAAGGATGAAGGCAAATTCACCAACCTGGAATAGACTAAGCCCGACCAGCAATGAAGTCCGCATCGGGTACTGCAGCATCCTGGCAGCAACGGCGGCTATGACACCTTTCAACAGGAAAGTGCAGACGGTGAGCAGCAGCACGAGCGGAAAATGCTGCAGCATAAAACTGAAGTCCAGCAGCATGCCGATGGAAACAAAAAAGAAACTGGTAAAGATCTCGCGGAAAGGCAGGATGTTGCTGGTTGCCTGGTGACTGTATTCGGATTCAGAGATAATCAGGCCGGCCATAAAAGCCCCCAAAGCCAGCGATAGCCCCAGACTTTGGGTAAGCCAGGCGACTGCGAAGCAAATCACCACGATACTGAGTATGAACAGTTCTTTGCTCTTGGTACGCGCCACCACAAACAAAAGCCTGGGTACCAGGTAGCGGGCACTGATGAGTACGAATATGATGACAAAAATGCCCTTCAAGAGCATCATCAACAGGTCCATGGCTATATTTTCGGAGCCTCCTGCCATCAAAGGGGCCACAAGCATCATGGGGACTACGATGATATCCTGGAAGATCAGGATGCCGAGCACCACCTTGCCATGGGGACTGTTGATCTCGCCTTTGTCCTGCAGGAGTTTGAGTACGATGGCTGTACTACTCAGCGAAAACAGGAAACCGACAAAAAATGCCTCGCCCATACCTACGTTGAACATCATCAGCAGCAAGGCAACCAGCAGAATGGTGACCCCCACCTGGGTAGCACCACCCAGCAGTACCGTCCGCTTGATGAGCGCCAGGTTGCGCAGCGAGAATTCCATCCCGATGATGAAGAGCAACAGCATCACCCCGATTTCTGCCAGAATCTCAATTTCATGTACTTCCTTGATCAGGCTCAGACCGTGTGGCCCGGCGATAACGCCTGTTGCCAGAAACCCGAGCAACGTTGGCAGCCGGAAGCGTTGAAAAAGCAGGATA
The DNA here is from genome assembly GCF_054824225.1 of Pontibacter sp. HJ8. Lineage (NCBI taxonomy): Bacteria > Pseudomonadati > Bacteroidota > Cytophagia > Cytophagales > Hymenobacteraceae > Pontibacter > Pontibacter sp. HJ8. The sequence goes on along the minus strand of NZ_JSYF01000525.1, from coordinate 37 downwards.
ACCACGACTGCTAGTCCAAGTATGATCACGACATCGG
>NZ_JSYF01000524.1:0-2668 GCF_054824225.1 Pontibacter sp. HJ8 | reverse complement strand
ATGAGTGGCAATTAGCTCATGCTTCTTTTTTGTAGTCTCTATACGCTTGTTACCACTAAAATGAACTTGGGTGATATCTATGTCAAGTTCAGGGACAAGAGCACAAACCTCTTTTATATACTCGTTATATTTATCATTCGATATTCTTTTCATCTCGTAATCATACTTCTCCAAAATTGCCTTTGCCTCAGGGAATAAAGGCAATTCGCTAAAATCTTTGGTTTTCACTATATTGACCTTTATAGTGTCTTTAACTATATGTTTCTTACTTAAGCGAACTACATCTGAGTATCTAAGTCCAGTCCATGACTGAACTATAAATAAATCACGAACCTGCTCTAATCTCTTGTTATCAGATAAGTCTAAGCCCTTAAGAGCCTCTAACTCCGAAACAGATAAAGTAACTACCTCTTGATTTTTAGGTGTTCTATTTGAGAATTTGAATAACTTGAAATTTATAGACTTGCTCAGGCCTAAGTTATAATAATGGGTGAGGATAGTTTTAAGAACAGAAAGCCGTTTACTAATAGTACTATTGTAGTATTTCTTACTAATAAGGAAGTTACAGTAATCATTAAAAAACGTAAGTGTATTAATATCATCAAAGTTTAAAACTTTGTTATTCTGCTTTTGATACTCTTCAATATTAGCTTTTAGGTTTGTAAAACCTTTGATAGTGTTTGGTGTTAGAACACTTTTCCTAAGCTCAATGTATTCGTCTATATAATTAACAAACACCTTTTCCTGCTCAACATCATTCAGTTTATCATATTCAATACCTACATAACTTACGGTTGGTGGAACACCCTTTTCTGCCATATGTTTAAGGATGATGCCATCAATATTTTTTTTCACAGAATGGATATGCTGGTTATCTGTGTCATGGCTCTCACTACCCCCCTTTTTTATTAATCCCTTCTCTCCGTTCCACTGGTTTTCAGCTACCTTTATACCTGTGGGTATTCGCTTAATTTTACCTTTGTAGCTGTATTCTACATAAACACTGTGCTTGCCAGTCTTTTCGCTTTTGTTCCTTAGAACTAGAGTAGATTTCATATACCAGAATTAGTTTTAGTATAAACTTAGTATATGAAATTAAAGAAACCATGTGAAATATCAAAATATGTGAATATAAAATATAGCTTTACAGCATACTAAGGAGCATTTAAAGAAATGTCATAAAAAAGGTTGGATTCCAATCATCACCACCAGAAACCCTCGCTTTAAGTAGTGAGGGTTTTTTGTTTTTATACCTTTCCGCTATAGGTTATGAACAGTGCCTGCTGCAAATTGTTTCCCACTCTCAACTGCTCCCATTACTCCTATAACCAAGAAAAGTTTGCCTTATACCGTCGGCTATACCTGCCAGCACAAGACGCTCCCTTCTTCAGATGATGCTGCTTCAAAACCGGCTGCTACTTTGAACCGTCGGTGGCGGTAAAGAGCTCTTGCCAAAAAGAAAAGCAGCGTGCCCGGCAGGGCTACCGGCAATTGGCCCGCAGCTCCAGCAAAGCAGCGGAGTAGCCCAGGCGGTAAGCCTCATTGAAATGGGCACAGGCCGAATCGGGTTGGGCCTGCTCCAGCTCCGTGCGGCCCAGCAGGTAGAACACCCGCCCGTTGTTATTATCTGCCTGCAGCACGCGCCGGTAATCCTTTTCGGACGCGGCATAATCGCCTGTCTTATAGTAACCGAATCCCCTGAACGTAAGTGCATTTGCCCAGGACTCGCCTTTATGGGAATGAACCAGAAAAGCAGAAAAATCGGCAATAGCCGGCCCGTATTTTTTCAGATAGAAAAGGCGCACCTCTCCCCTGTCCAGCTGGGCAACATGGAGCGTGCTGTCGAGTGACAGGGCCTGCCCGAAGTCACTTTCGGCCTGCTTGTACTGCGTCAGTTTGGCGAGGCACTTGCCCCGCATCAGGTAGGCTTCCGCCGAAGGCTTTTCCTGCAGCGCGATGACCTGGTTGAGATCCTCCACGGCAGACCGGTAGTTCTCATACACATGCATTTCGATACTGGCACGGGTCAGGTAGGCATCGGCATGCTTTGGCCTGAAGTAGATCGCATCGGTCAGCAGGCTGTGGGCGCTGCTATACTTGCCATCTTCTATATAGGTCAAAGCTGTTTTATACTTATCTTCACCGGTAATGTAGTCCATGGTGACTTTCAGTAACAGGCTGAATACGATCATGATGGCAAAGAAACCGGCAGTGATGTAGAGGTCCTTGCGGGCAAACCGCCTTTCATCCCTGCGGGGAATATTCTGGTAATGCCGCTCCGAAACGGAGGCCGGCTCACGGGTCTGACGGTAGCGCGGATTGTGGTACGGCTGGTGTTGCTGAATGGTCTGCCGCTGCTCCTGAAGGTATTGCAGTTTCAGGTCATATCGGGCGCGCTTGCCCGGATTCGACAGTATCTGGTAAGCAGCATTGACTATCTTGAAAAGCTCTTCGGCGCGGGCGTTCCCCTGGTTGCGGTCGGGATGGTACTTCAGGGCCAACCGCTTATACGCCAGCTTGACCTCCTGCGCAGAGGCCGTGTGGCTAACACCAAGTATGGTATATAAATTATGCTCCAAGGGGCTTAGGCAACAAAAAAGTTCTACTTAAGTTAAGTAAACACGGACAATATAGCGCAAATTCCGTACTACAACTCAAACTGAATATA
>NZ_JSYF01000523.1:0-7359 GCF_054824225.1 Pontibacter sp. HJ8 | reverse complement strand
GTAGGTATACCCGTAATCTGTATACAAGCCAAGCGAAAAATAGAGAAGACCTTTGTATAGTCAAACGAATGAAAGTATGCAAAAGGTAAAATTAAATAACGGCGTAGAGATGCCCATCCTGGGGTTTGGTGTTTTCCAAATCCCTGACGCTGAGGAGTGTGAAAGAAGTGTTTACGATGCCTTGCAAACGGGTTATCGGCTGATCGATACCGCTGCTGTATACCTCAATGAAGAAGCTGTAGGCAATGCCATCAAAAGTAGCGATGTTCCAAGAGAAGAGCTTTTCATCACGACCAAAGTATGGGTGCAGGATGCTGGTTATGAAAATACAAAAAGAGCATTTGAAAGATCACTCAAGCGCCTCCAGGTAGACTACCTGGACCTATACCTGATTCACCAGCCCTATGGCGATGTGCACGGATCATGGCGTGCCATGGAAGAATTTTACCAGGCAGGCCGCATCAAAGCCATTGGCGTCAGCAATTTCCATCCGGACCGGGTCATCGACCTGATCGTGCATAACAAGGTGGTTCCAGCGGTGAACCAGATCGAGACCCATCCTTTCAACCAGCAGATCGAAACGAAGCAGTTCCTGCAGGAGCATCATATCCAGATCGAGTCATGGGGACCATTTGCGGAAGGCAAAAACGACCTGTTCCGGAACAAGTTGTTAAGCTCCATTGGGAAAAAATACAATAAAACAGTTGCCCAGGTGGTGCTGCGCTGGCTCACCCAACGGGGCGTAGTGGCTATACCTAAATCTGTTCGCAAGGAACGCTTGGAAGAAAACTTCAACATTTTCGACTTTGAGCTAAGCCGGGAAGACATGGAGGCCATCGTTGCCCTGGACCAGAAGTCAAGCCTCTTCTTCGACCATCGTGATCCGGCCATGGTGAAGTGGATAGGCGAAACCAGAGTCGACATATAAAGCTTTAAAAGAGGTAGCGATGGAAAATGAAAAACTAAACAGTGGAAACGCATCGGAGCCACAAGATAAGGGCGTGAGTCGGCGTGGCTTTTTGTCTAGATCAGCACTGGCTGCTGCCGGAATTACACTTACATCGTACGGTTGCAGCAATAGCGAAAGCATCCCGAAGAATGAAACTATTGACAAGAAATTAGTGAAATCTGACACGAGAAGATTAGGCTCTCTCGAAGTTTCATCTATTGGGTTGGGCTGTATGAGCATGACCAGCGGAAGCTATAATCCTCCCAGAGATAAAGATGAGATGGTCGCCGTTATCCGTGGAGCTGTGGAACGAGGGGTAACCTTTTTTGACACTGCTGAAGTGTATGGTCCGTTCTCGAACGAGGTGTACGTTGGTGAAGCGCTTCAGCCCGTTCGGGATCAGGTGGTCCTTGCAAGTAAGTTTGGTTTCAGATTTGAGAATGGCCAAAGAGCAGGCAATGACGCCCGCCCGGAAAACATCCGCAAAGCCGTGGTAGGCATGCTCAAGCGTCTTCAAACGGATCGCATTGATCTTTTGTATCTGCACAGGGTGGATCCCGCAGTACCGGTTGAAGACGTGGCGGGAACGGTGAAAGAATTGATAGCCGAAGGGAAAGCACTACATTTCGGACTCTCCGAGGTTTCGCCGCAGACCATTCGCAAGGCGCACGCCATACAGCCGGTTACCGCCGTTCAAAGCGAATATTCACTCGTCGAGCGAGTGCTTGAAAACAAGGTGTTACCCACTTGCGAAGAACTCGGCATTGGGTTTGTTCCCTGGGGACCTGTTTGCCGTGGATTTCTGGGCGATAAATTTAACGAGTTCAGCCGTTTTTCGGAGGATTCACGGTTTGTTGCTATACCTTATATGCAGCCTGAGGCCATTCGGACTAATATGGCACTTCTCAATCTGGTGCGGGCTTGGGCAAGAAGAAAGAATGCAACCCCTGCACAGATTTCACTTGCATGGCTGTTGGCACAAAAGCCTTGGATCGTACCAATTCCCGGAACAACTAAATTACATCACGTGGAAGAGAACCTTGGCGCATTGGCTATCACATTTACGCCTGACGAGCTAACGGAATTTCGCAATGCTTTCGAGAAGATTGAGTTGGTTGGTGTCAGAAAGCCTGAATCGGTTCTAATAGATATGTAGTGTGAAGATCAGAAAATTTAAGAATTGTGGATGAACAACATAAAGCGATGAAACAACTACTGTATTTACCCCTCGTCTTCTTAACCGCGCTGTCTGGACAGGCAGTGGCACAGGATGCTCCCATTTTCCCCAAAGGTGAAAAAGCCCCGAATGTAAATCATGTGGGAAATGTCTGGCTCCATGAGGTAAGCGCGCCCGATAGCATCTTCAATTACAGCATTACGGTGGCAACCTTTGACCCTGGTGCCAGATTAAACTGGCATTCGCATCCGGGAGGGCAAATACTTTTGATCACGGCCGGTACCGGTTATTACCAGGAAAAAGGGAAGCCCAGGCAAATTGTGCGTAAAGGAGATGTAGTGAAATGCGCTCCGGGTGTAGCGCACTGGCACGGCGCTACACAGAAAAGTGGGGTGACCTACCTGTCTACGACACCTGCTCAACATGGAAAAACGATATGGTTGGAAAAGCTAAGCGATCAGGAATATGCTGGCAGTAAATAGCCCTCGCAGCCTTTATGATCCTGAATGACAAGGTGAGCTACTGCGGTTAACGTGAAAAGTCCTGGTAAAGTGATCAGGCGAAGCAATCAGATTATTTATCACTTTAAAAATTAAAGCTATGCAAAGAAGAGTATTAGGCAAGAGCGGGCTGGAAGTATCGGCCCTTGGTTTGGGATGCATGGGCCTGAGTTTTGGGTATGGGCTTGTTACAAAGAAAGAAGACGCTATCGAGCTCATCCGGGCAGCATTTGATCGTGGCGTCACTTTCTTTGACACGGCAGAAGTCTACGGCCCCTTCACAAACGAAGAATTGCTTGGCGAAGCGTTGGAGCCGTTCCGCGATCAGGTCGTCATTGCCACCAAGTTTGGTTTCAAACTGGAGAACGGGACTACAACAGGTACGGATAGTCGCCCAGAAAATATCAGGGCAGTAGCGGAGGCTTCGCTCAAGCGGTTGAGAACAGATGTGATCGATCTATTCTATCAGCATCGGGTAGACCCCAACGTGCCCATAGAAGAGGTGGCAGGTACCGTGAAGGAATTGATCAAAGAGGGAAAAGTGAAGCACTTCGGGCTTTCAGAAGCTGGGGTTCAAAACATACGCAAAGCACATGCCGTGCAACCGGTAACTGCCCTGCAAAGCGAATACTCTCTTTGGTGGCGGGAGCCAGAACAGGAAATACTGCCTACGCTGGGAGAACTCGGGATTGGCTTTGTACCCTTTAGTCCGCTTGGCAAGGGTTTTCTGACAGGCAAAATTGATGAGAAGACAACTTTCGAAAAGAATGATTTTCGCAATACGGTCCCCCGCTTTTCGGAAGAGAACAGGAAAGCGAACCAGGCCCTGGTCGATTTGCTCGGCAAGATGGCAAACGAAAAAAATGCCACGGCTGCACAAATAGCCCTTGCCTGGCTCCTGGCGCAAAAGCCGTGGATTGTTCCTATTCCGGGCACAACAAAACTGCACCGCTTAGAAGAAAACCTTGGTTCAGTAAACATTACGCTTCGCGCTGATGACCTAAAGGAAATTACTGCCGCTCTTTCAAAGATCGAAGTGCAGGGGGAGCGCTATTCCGCGCAGTCGCAAAAAACGATTGACCGCTAGGCAGATAACCAATAATACTCAGGATGAGAATGCAATTGTCCTCCTGAGTATTATTGGCTCGTGCAGTGGGTTGGTCTGCTTCATAACTGCTCGCCATTGTCGGCGGCAATGTAAATGACCAATCCTGTTGTAGTAACCGAAGAGCATGTGCAGGTTGGCAGCAGCTGGAAACTAGGCGCCCTGTCATTCATCCGGCTTCTAACGCCATAGGTATAGGTATAGGTATAGGTATAGGTATAGGCGGCATTTAGATCTGATTCTCCGTCTTCATCACTGCTAAAAATAGGTGCATTTATGCTACACATCCTGTCAGTCTTTTTCCTTGTAATGTCAGCTTGTTTTTCATCCGGGACGAATGTTGTCAATGCGAATGCTGCATCTACTGTAGCCCCTGATAAAGTGCTGATTGTGTATCTGTCGCGCACTAACAACACCAAGGCAATTGCCGAACTCATACATAAGCAGGTGGGCGGCACTTTGGTTGCACTTGAGCTGGATCAGCCCTACCCGGATGATTACCAGGCTACGGTGCAACAGGTAGCCGAAGAAAATGAAACAGGATACCTGCCCCCGTTAAAAACTAAAATTGAAAGCATGCAGAAGTATGATGTTGTGTTTATAGGTTTTCCTACGTGGGGAATGCAGTTGCCGCCACCCATGAAAAGCTTTCTGAATCAGTATGATCTAAGCGGGAAGACCATTATACCTTTCAACACAAATGCTGGCTACGGAATCGGGAGCAGTTTCAAGACAGTAAAACAACTATGCCCCAACAGCACCATATTGGGAGGTTTCTCGACCAAAGGAGGAGTGGAAAGAGACGGAATTTACTTTGTGATGAAGGGAGAAAGAGCGAAAGAAGCAGAAACGGAAGTGAAGAAGTGGCTGCAAAAAATCCAAATAGTAAAGTAGAGGCTAATCAGTAATAGGTAAAACCAACCGATGAAATTGTTTAGTAAGATAAAGGCAATAACATTGTTGCTGATCAAAGGTAGCACGCTCTCTTGTGTAACCGCACACCAAATTAGCGCTATATAAAGACCGTTTAGCCCCATAATACAAGGACTCATCACCATTGCTGCCTATACCGCCAGAGGCGATTTACCGAAACCAAGAACGGAGATCAACTCCGGCCAAGATATGTAGAAGGTGTAGGGTATTATCAGAAAAAAAGACAGCCAAAATACCAAGACAAGATCCTCATGTGCCTATTGTCTAAGAAAATGGCCAGTATACTGGATTCAAGTTAGAATGAGATCAATGTTACGATAATCAGCGGGAATAGGGCTTAATACCGTATAGATTAAAAAGAACGCTTCCAAATCTACTCAATGATGGAATATGATTAGTTACATGTAATGCTTCAATAGAGAGGAGGGAAAGGGAAGATGAAGAAAACGGTGATTTGCCAGGGCTGCTGGGAACAAATGCACGTTCCCATTGCCATACGTGGTCCTTTATCGCTCCTTTTTATACCGCTAGGCATTAAAAAGAGCCAGATGCATCCCAACCTTTGCACAATCTGCGAAAGCATGTTCACAAAGGTCAAGAAGCATAAACAAATAGCTATTTCAACAACCATTCTATTTGCTGATATCCGGGGCTATACCGATTTATCCCAACGTGTAGAGGCGTCCAAGATGAATGAACTGCTCAGCTGTTTTTATGACCAGTGTTCCGCAGCAGTATGGGAAAATGAAGGGATCATCAACAAGTTCATAGGGGATGCTGTCCTGGCCATCTTCAATTTTCCTTTAGCCAGGAAAGAGCATGTAAAGAATGCTGTGAATGCCGCTTTTGAGCTACAAAAAAGCTGTCAGAATTTTAAAGCCGAAATCGGCTTGATCGATGAACAAGCCTTAGGCGTTGGGATAGGTATACATACCGGGCAATGTTTGATGGGGGAAGTTGGAACTTCCTATAAGGACTTTACGGCGATAGGACCTGTTGTCAACCTTGCATCTAGGCTGCAAGGAGCCGCAGGCTCCGGCGAAATACTGGTAACTCCGGACGTGTTTGACCACGTGAAAGATCAGTTCCCGAATGCACAAAAGAGAATGCTCACCTTGAAGGGCATAAATACCCCCGTAGCTGCGTTTGTGCTTGTCTAACCGAAATCACAGCTTAACTTTAAATCTACTCTCTAACAGCCACTCTTTACAATAAACAACCTGGTCAGGCATATGCTTAGCTTGGACTTCAGGTAAACTTCTGTCTTGCATACATATAGTTTAAAAGTACCAAGGCTTTGTCTGCTGTAGCTGCATAGCTGCAACATACTTTTTGATCTCGATGATCGAGGTGAATTTAAAATCGTAAAGATGTCTGTTACGCACATTAAAATGCGTATTTAGAAACTTGATCTGCCTTCTTTCATAAACTGCTTCAAGCAGTGAACAACACCCTGTTCTTCAGCGGAATCTTCTTTATGACGATGCAGCTGAGTTAAATCATCCTTTTGCTACTCTCGGAAAGCAAGGTGCTCATCTGTTTGCACTTGATGGATATTTTGCTTCATACCTTGATGCCCCAGACCATCCAGTTGAAAGTATAAAATGAACGAAGGGTATGAAAAAAGCATACTTTCTGCTCTATCTGCTTTGTGTAGGATTCCTCTTCACCATTTGTTCCTGTGGAAACCGTAAAACAAAAGAAGAAAAAGAAGCCAAAACAACTACCAATACATCTACTAAACAGAACAGACCGAACATTCTCCTGATCGTAGTGGACGACCTGGGGTACTCGGACCTGTCGCCGTTCGGAGGGGAGATCCGCACACCCAATGTACAGCGCTTGGCCGACAACGGGTTGATTGTGCAGCATTGCTATACCACGCCGCTCTGCGCTCCCTCCCGGGCCATGTTTATGTCCGGTATGGACAACCATATCAGCGGCATTGGCTCCATGCCTCCATTTCAGGCAGCCAACCAGTACATGCAGCCTGGCTATGAGGGGTATCTGAACGACCGGGTCATGACCATTCCGGAAGTGTTGCGGGAAAACGGCTACCATACCTACATGACCGGCAAGTGGCACCTGGGGCATGAAAAAGGCAGACGCCCGTTTGAGGAAGGCTTTGAGCGTAGCTTTACCTTCCTTGGTGGGGGAGTCAGCCATTTCAACAATATGTTTCCACTGGGCCCTGAAGAAGTAATACACACCGTGTACTACGATGACAGCGTGCTGGTGAAAAAGCTTCCGGATGATTTTTACTCTTCCGACTACTACGCCGACAGAATGATCCAATACATCACTGAACAGAAAGACGATGCGCCATTCTTCGGCTACCTGGCTTTCACGGCGCCCCACGACCCGCTGCATGTGCCTGACAAATGGATGGATAAGTACAAGGGCGCTTACGACAAAGGCTATGACCACATTCGCCAGGTGCGGATGGACAACATGAAAAAGCTTGGCCTGATTCCCAAAGATCTTCCGATGAACCCGGGTTCGGGGGAATATAAAAAGTGGAACGAGCTCTCAGCGCAGGAGAAAAAAGTGGAAGCCCGCCGGATGGAACTCTACGCTACCATGCTGGAGATCATGGACCTGAACATCGGTCGCGTGCTGGATGCCCTGCAAAAAGCTGGCAAGCTGGAAAATACCTTGATCATCCTGATCGGTGACAACGGTGCTAACCCCAAAG
>NZ_JSYF01000522.1:0-2976 GCF_054824225.1 Pontibacter sp. HJ8 | reverse complement strand
AACAGCAACTTAATGAGAGCAACAGAAACCAAACTACAATCAATGGAGATACCGTAGTGGCTGCCCTTGATAGAAACCTAAAAATCACCAGGCATAAATCTAATTTCTATAAAACTTTAGAAAGTTATCCTAAAATAAAAAAGCTAGAAATCAGTAGGCTTAATAGTAGAGATCAGCAAATAGGAAAACCCCTAGCAATCTCAAGAGAGGATTTTGGACAATATATACTAGAATCAGATAAGTTACCTTCAATTATAGATGAGGAAGCAGATATTGAAATCGTTTCTCCTGTCCTAAAGAGAGGTACATTTAAGTGGAAGGGCATATATAAGGGGGAAACAATCGATTTCTACATGAATCATGAGGAGTTTAAGGAAGATGTGTTTCGAAAGGGTATATCTTTTAAAAACGGGAGCAGAATTGCGTGCATTCTAGAGACACGTCGAAAGCTCTCGGAGTTTGGAGAAGTACAAGTAACATCCTTTGCTGTAACAGAGGTACACAGAGCTTATGACGGAGTAACTACAATTGAAACGAGCAAGGGAAGAGAGAACAGAAATAAGAAAGAAACGGAAAAACGTCAGCTTGCCTTGTTCGATGCACATTAACAAACTTTGTTCATTACACCTTACTTCTCCCCAAAACAAAAAAGCAGGCCTTCAGCCTGCTCTTTTCCACTTATATCACAAACAGTTTTTACTCAGATTGATTAAAGAGGCCACCGGCTACTACCTGTTGCGGCGGAATTTTGCCCAGGTGTTTGTATGCAGCTTCTGTTGCCTCACGACCACGGGCCGTACGCTTGATGTAACCTTCCTGGATCAGGAAAGGTTCGTACACTTCCTCAATTGTTTCGGCTTCCTCGCCACAAGCGGTTGCGATGGTAGATATACCTACCGGACCACCTTTGTACTTGTCGATGATGCAGGAAAGGATACGCTTATCCATGTCGTCGAGGCCGTTGTGGTCTACATCCAGGGCAGCCAGGGCGAAGCGTGCTATTTCCACATCGATGGTGCCGTTGCTTTTTACCTGTGCAAAGTCACGGGTACGGCGCAGCAGGTTGTTGGCGATACGCGGTGTACCCCGGCTGCGGCGGGCAATCTCAAAGGCGGCATCTTCGTGTATAGGCGCACCCAGCAAGGCGGACGAACGCTTCACAATCGTAGTCAGCAACTCGGCGTCATAATATTCGAGGCGGCTGTTGATGCTGAAGCGCGCGCGTAAGGGGGCTGTGAGCAAGCCGGAACGCGTGGTGGCACCGATCAGCGTGAACGGATTCAGGCTAAGTTGTACGGAGCGGGCATTGGGGCCTGAATCGAGCATGATGTCGATCTTGTAATCTTCCATCGCCGAGTACAGGTACTCTTCCACGATCGGGTTGAGGCGGTGTATCTCGTCAATGAACAGCACATCGTTCGGGTCCAGGTTGGTGAGCAAACCAGCCAGGTCGCTCGGCTTGTCCAGCACCGGCCCGGACGTCATCTTGATGCCCGCATCCAGCTCGGACGCAATGATGTGCGACAGCGTGGTTTTACCCAAACCCGGAGGTCCGTGTAGCAGGACGTGGTCCAGGGCTTCGCCGCGGCGCTTGGCCGCCTGTACAAATATCTTGAGGTTCTCCACCACTTTTGCCTGACCCGTAAAGTCATGGAAGCTAAGCGGGCGAAGTGCCTTGTCTATGTCTTTTTCAGCTGGCGACATGTAGTCATTTTCGCCAGTGAGGTAATCTTCTCTCATAAGAATGCTATCTGATTAGAGCTTTTGCTATACCTAAAGGTAACAGTTTCGGCTTTGCTTTTGCTCCATTTCTGACTACGAATTTACTAAATTTTGCTAATTATATTATAGTAGTTTGCCATAAATCTAATAAGGTTAGCAAAAATAAAATTAATAGAGCAAGTATGCCAGCACTGTAGTACTTTACAGAAGCTAAAAACACTCTATGTATCCGCACAAACATAAAATTACCAGCCACGCCTTCTTCAGCCCGGGCGACGACTGCCTCAACGCCATCATAGACAGCATAGACGAGGCAGGGAAAAGTATCAATATCTGCGTATTTACGATCAGCGACAACCGTATTTCGGATGCCATCGTCCGTGCGCATCGCCGTGGTATCCGCATCCGGATCATCACCGATAACCAGAAGCTACACGATATGGGTTCAGACATAAAAGAACTCGCTGCTATGGGCCTGGAGGTACGAACAGACAATACGTCGAACCACATGCATCATAAGTTCTCCATCTTTGATGAAGTGCGTGTGCTGACCGGCAGCTACAACTGGACCCGCAGCGCCGCACTCTACAACCACGAAAACATCCTCATCACCGATAACCTCAGTATTGTGCAAGATTTCAGCCGGGAATTTGACCGCCTCTGGCCGGATATGACGCCGTTTATCACAGGACCAGAGAGCAGTTTTAGATAAAATCAGCATGAGGAGTAGGGACAGGTCGTGGCCTGTTTAATCGTGCAGCAGGTATAGGTATAGCTGGCAAAGACCTCGCAGTGCGCGCAGCTCCTGCGAGTGTCTGGTTGAATTTTCCCTGCAGCTCCGGGTCCAACCACCCCTACCCCTCCTTAGCTTTATCGAGGGCTCCTACCCCCAGGCGGGGAGCTTGGCTACTACTGCTGGAAAGGGTATAAGCGCTGTAGCGATTGAGAAAGTATACCTGTGGCATGTAAACCCACCCCTGGCCCCTCCGAGGAGGGGAATCGGGAACGCTTGTCATCCCCCTACCCCCTTCGAAGGGGGAATTCTCTCAACGCCGTCTACTTAAGCAACCGCTCTTTGGGATTTCTTAATCCCGAAGCCAAGCTGGAGGGGATATCCTTATCCCCGTGGGCAGGTATATGTGGGTTAGGAAATCCGCAACAGGCTGGAGGTATAGGTAATAGCCCCAGACACTCGCAGGAGATGCGCACGCTGCGAGGTCTTTGCCCGCTATACCTATACCTATACCTATACCT
>NZ_JSYF01000066.1:0-13468 GCF_054824225.1 Pontibacter sp. HJ8 | reverse complement strand
GGCCTTTGCCATTAAAAACCTGTTTCTTACTAACTATACCTAAAGGCCAGCGCTTCGTGCAAACTACTGCCAGGCCCCGTGTGTTCTCTTATTGAAGGGTATCACTATAAACGCTTAGAAAGATGGAGTTAAGCATGAAACTTCGCTATCTGCTCCTGGCCTTGTATGAATATAAATATAATGGAAAGCTTTACGAGATAGAGGCTATCTTTTCTACCAATGGCATTGCAATAAGTCGGGTGGAAGCACAGGAAATCGCCAAAACGCTCACGGAAGACGGACTGATCAGGACCATGTCCATAGGAGAGACGCTCTATAGCCAGATAACGGTGGATGGAGTGGAATATCTGGAGGAGAACAATTACTTCACCGGGAGTACTTATTTACCCCAGGATAGAATAAAACCCCTGGAGCGGGAGCTGCTTCGTGACAAGCTGGATCTGCTTCAGGCGCAACTTCAGGAGTCCAGGCTGGGTAAAATCGTGCCGGCGGTAACCATTGCGATGGAAGTAGAAGAGCTGAAAAACCTGCTGAATATACTGGGCAGGCATAGTTGGATACAGATACTTAAAGGAAAATTATTTGAAATGAGTGCCGGCTACCTGTCACAGGTTGAGCTACACCATGCGCTGCAAATGTTCGAAGTACATGCCGCATCAGAAAACCAACCCGTGTCAGACTTTACTATATGAGCCCTTGAAGAGGTTATTTCATCCGGGTATACGCCAAAATGTCGTACCGATTGCTTAAAAACTCCTTAACTAAACCGTCAGGGCGATTAGCCCAGGGATACCCTTTTGCCTGTTCTGGCGGCCTCGTAAATAGCCATCAGTATCCGTACATCCCGCATACCCATCTCGCCGGGCACGCGTGATTCGGTACCTTCCCGTATATTTTGAGCGATTCCATCCAGTTGGCGTGCCTGCTGGTTTACCTGCGGAAAGTCCATAGCGCCCTCACTCGTTTTGCCTTTTAGCCCGGAGTAACTGTAAGCCGGCTGGAGGCGCCACCAGCCTTTTTCGGCTTCTCCGTACAACAGATTTCCCTCTTCATTGTAGCTGCTACGGCAGTCGGCAACGGCTCTATTTGTAAAATGCATTTGCCAGCTGATCGTTTCTTCCACTTCATTAAAGAATTTGGGCTTGGTGACCTTTCCGAACCTGGCCGTAATGGCTACAGGAGATTCTCCCATGGTGTAGATTGCTCCCTGCACGCAGTAAATACCCAGGTCCATCAGTGGGCCGCCGCCTGCCAGTTTCTTGTCCAAGCGCCACACATCTGGATTCCCAATGACAAAACTGTCCGCAGCTTCTATTTTCTTCACGTCGCCATACACCTTTTTTTGACCCAGTTCCATAATCCGCTGGTGATGCGGCTCAAAGTGTAGCCGGTACCCGATCGAGAGATGAACTTTGTTCTTTTTACAGGCATCGATCATGCGCTGGCAATCCTCTACCGAAGTAGCCATTGGTTTCTCGCAGATCACGTTCTTGCCGGCGTTGGCAGCTTTTATGGTATATTCTGCATGCAGGCCGTTGGGTAAGACAATGTAGAGCACGTCGATATCCGGATTGTTGGCTACCTGCTCCATCGTCTCATAGGTATAGATATTTTTATCAGGGAGGTTATACTTCTTTTTCAAGGTTTCTGCCTTGGAAGGCGTGCCCGTCACGATGCCAGCCAGGTAGCAATGCTCCGTTTCCTGCAAGGCCGGGGCCAACTGGTTGGTGCTGTAATTCCCTAATCCGACCAGGGCAACCCCCAGCTTTTTCTTCTGCGCATTTCCCTGGAGGCCCCAATCTTTTTCCTTTTCACCATAGGTTTTATTACCGGATCCGAAACCCAGGAGAGGAGCCCCTAAAGCGGTTGTACCCAATGCCAGTGAAATTCCTTTGATAAATTGACGGCGGTTGAAGCTCTGAAAATGTGCAGCCATACCCTAACTGGAAAGACTAGTAAAACACTACTCATCTTATAAGTTACTCATCAGAAAAAGTTTAAACCGACTTAGGGAAAGTAATAGATAAGCTGGTAAAGGAGAGTTTTTAAAGAAGAAAAACAAGAATTGTTACAGCGAGAAGTCTACAACACATCCGGTTGACGAATCAAAGCAAGGCGTCCTGCAGCTGACGAAGCAGGGGGTGGCTGGAGGCAAAGGCTTTGTCCTCCAGCGCTCCGATCACGCGCAACCCTGTTACATTCGCAGCAAAGGCAGCATCGGCCTCTTTCACTTTACCTATCTCAACATATACTTCCATAACTGCTATACCTGCTGAAGAGCAATAGCGCAGGATATTCCGGCGCATAATCCCATTCACACATCCTGTTTCAAGCGTTGGGGTATACAGCACATTTTCCCTGATCCAGAAGATATTGGACGAAATAAGTTCTGCAACAAAACCTTCAGCATTTAATAGCAGCATATCATTGAAACCCTTGGTTTGCTTCTCTATACCTGCCAGCACATAAAGTGGTGCATGAGGACCTTTAAAATGGGAGAGAGGCGAGAGGCTGGTTCTGGCTGTTTGGCAAACTGCAATTTTTATACCTGTTTCAGGTATAGCTTGGGTTGGCTCTACGGTTGCCAGCCATTCGATTTCGTTTGTTTGTGGGGTATATAGTCCTCCGCCCGTTCGCCAAACCTTCAGCTTCAATCTTCCATAGTCACTTGCTGCTTGTTGTTTTGCCAACAGCAAAAGTTTTTCTTCCAGCTCATCCTTCCAAAATGAATCAGGAATAACCAATTGCAATGCTGTAGCGGCTTCCCGCATACGCTCCTGATGGTCGGCCCAAAATCGCAGCTTGCCATTTACGACCAGGATGGTTTCAAAAAAACCATCATTATACTGAAAAGCCCGATTGCTTAAAGGAAGTTTCAGCTCTGGTTCCGGGAGGAAGGTGTTGTTATAGAGAAGCAAGGGAGGTTTGGAGTTAGAAAGTTAAAAAGTTGGGAAGTTAGAAAGTTGATAAACTTTTGTCATCTTGGAAAGATATTGGTGGCAAATTGCAAAGGCTTTTTAACTGGCAGCCAGGATTCCTCCTGAATGACATTTTAATATAATTTAAAGAAATTTTTAATCCCTCACCTAATCAAAGCAAAGCGTTTGCCAGGCATAGCCTTGATCATACCTTTAAATTCGAGGGCTAGCAGGACCGAGGCCAGTTGACTAATGGGCACCTGCGACTTCCAGCCCAGGTTATCCATCTGCTCTTCGCCGGATTGTAGCAAGACCTGCAGCACCTGCATTTCTTCGGGCGAGAAATCGGCCGGGTCAAAGACAGGTATAGCAGCCGCTTTTTTGGCAGCCAGGCTGTCTTCCACGTCCCAGTTCAGCAATTCCACCAGGTCCTGGGTGCAGGTATAGACGGCAGCTTTATGGGATTTGATCAGCCAATTGGTGCCTTCCGATACAGACGAGTTGATATTACCGGGCACCGCCATCACTTCCTTGTCATAGCTATGGGCGATGTCAGCCGTGATCAGGGTGCCACTCTTAAAGGCTGCCTCCACCACGATCGTACAATCGGACATTCCTGCAATGATGCGGTTGCGGGCCGGGAAACGGGGTGCGTCCGGCTTGGTGCCGAAAGTATTCTCGGTGATCACGCCGCCCTGCTCCAGCATTTTCTCTGCATACTTCTTGTGCACGCCCGGATAAATGGTATCAGGCCCGGAAGCCATCACGCCTACGGTGGGCAGCCCCATTTGCAAAGCGGCCCGGTGTGCCAGGATATCGATTCCGTAGGCTAGACCACTCACCACTAGCACATTGTATGGTTTCAGGCCTTCTACAATGCGTTCTGTTATTGCTTGCCCATAAGCAGAAGGCTTGCGGGTACCCACCATGCTGATAATCCGGCGATGGTTCAGGTCCGCATTGCCACGGAAGTACAGCAACGGCGGCGCGTCCGGCAGCTGTTTCAACCGGTTTGGATACAAAGGAGAGGTATAGAACAGCAGCTGCACCCCTTTAGCTTCTGCCTTTCTGAGAACCTCTTCTGCCTCCAGCAGCGCCTGCCGGCCATTGTCGCGTATGCTGTTGGCCACCCGCTCACCAACGCCCGGAATTTTCACCAGTTTAGCTGGTGGCGTCGCAAAGACTGCTTTGGCCGAGCCGCAATAGCTCACCAACACCTTTGTCAGCTGATCGCCGACATAGGGCAGAAAAGATAAGGCAACTTCAAACTGCGCTTCTTCAGACATGCACCCAAGTACGCAGGCTTAGCTTTTGGTGTTCAGTTGGTCCTTGATTCCAACCAGGAACGAACGAACTTTTTCGAGCGAATGGATGATCTCGATCTTATCCTTTGTCTGCACAGACTTATTCTTCAGCACTTCTTTGGCACCCTGAATCGTAAAGCCCCGCTCTTTTACCAGGTGGTAGACCGAGCGCAGGTCTTCGATGTCTTTGGGTGTATACTGGCGGTTGCCTTTTTTGCTTTTCTTTGGCTTAAGTTGATCAAATTCGGTCTCCCAGAAGCGGATCAGCGAGGGGGCAACGTCAAAAATGGCAGCGACTTCACCTATCGTGTAGTACTGCTTCTCAATTTCTTTTTCTTTATAAGGCATAGTGTCTGGTTCGTAATGAAGCAGCTACAGCACTAATTTTCGGGTATATGCTGCTGAAATACGGCTAAAATATGCTACTTTTGCCATAATTGAGACCAACACCGAGACGCCCGGAACGGCTGTTTCTGAAAGGCAAAAATTCTATATTTTTTGTTATTAAACAACAAGTATAGCAGATAGTATCTAAAGGCTTAATACTCATAGATGAACTCAGCTGAGATTAGACAAAAGTTTCTTGACTTCTTTGCTTCCCGACAGCACCAGATCGTGCCGTCCGCCCCGCTTGTGGTGAAAGATGACCCTACCCTGATGTTTATTAACTCAGGTATGGCGCCCTTCAAGGATTATTTCCTGGGCAACAAACCGGCACCTTCTAAGCGCATTGCCGACACCCAGAAATGTCTGCGCGTATCGGGCAAGCACAACGACCTGGAGGAAGTAGGCTACGATACCTACCACCATACCATGTTCGAAATGCTGGGCAACTGGTCATTTGGCGACTACTTCAAGAAAGAGGCCCTGGCCTGGTCCTGGGAACTGCTTACAGAGGTATACCAACTGCCGAAAGACAGGCTGTACGTTTCCGTTTTCCAGGGCGATGCGTCAGAAAACCTGCCGATGGACCTGGAGGCTTTTGATATCTGGAAGACCATGATCGCAGAAGACCGCATCCTGATGGGAAACAAGAAGGATAACTTCTGGGAAATGGGCGATACAGGTCCGTGTGGCCCTTGCTCAGAGATCCATGTGGATCTTCGAATGGAGGAGGAACGTGCCCAGGTAGACGGCAAATCGCTTGTGAACAATGACCATCCACAGGTAGTGGAGATCTGGAACAACGTATTCATGGAGTTCAACCGCCTGGCGGATGGCTCGCTGGTAAAACTGCCTGCCCAGCACGTCGATACCGGTATGGGATTCGAGCGTTTGTGTATGGC
This sequence comes from Pontibacter sp. HJ8, assembly GCF_054824225.1. NCBI lineage: Bacteria > Pseudomonadati > Bacteroidota > Cytophagia > Cytophagales > Hymenobacteraceae > Pontibacter > Pontibacter sp. HJ8. The sequence continues at coordinate 7,960 of NZ_JSYF01000066.1, read as the reverse complement.
CATCCAGGGCAAGCGTTCCAACTACGATACCGACGTATTCCAGCCCCTCATCCAGTTCATCGCCAAGGAAGCCGGTGTTAGGTATGGAGAAGACGAAAAAGTAGACATCGCGATCCGTGTGATGTCTGACCACATACGGGCCATTGCTTTTGCCATTTCGGACGGACAGCTGCCCTCCAATAACAAAGCGGGGTATGTCATTCGCCGTATCCTGCGCCGTGCGGTCAGGTATAGCTTTACCTTCCTGGATTTCAAAAAACCATTCCTGTATAAACTGGCAGCCGTACTGGCCGACCAGATGGAAATCGTATTCCCGGAACTCAAAGCGCAGCTGGCCTTCGTGCAGCGGGTGATAGAGGAGGAGGAAAACGCTTTCCTACGTACGTTGGAGAATGGTTTGAAGCGACTGGATGCTTTGGAAGCTAAATTCAAAGAGAACAACAATACCATCGACGGCAAAACTGCTTTCGAACTATACGACACCTTTGGCTTCCCGCTGGACCTGACTGCTTTGATTGCCCGTGAAAAAGGCCTGAAAGTGGATGAGGCTGGCTTCACCGTGGAGATGGAACAGCAGAAAAACCGTTCCCGCAACGCTTCGGCCTCCGAGCAGAGTGACTGGGTGATTGTGCAGCCAGGTATAGAGACGGAGTTTGTCGGGTATGAAAATGATGTAGCTGATTCGCGCATTGTGCGTTACCGCCAGGTAAAGACCAAAAACAAGAGCGAGTTTCACCTGGTGCTGGACCGCACTCCTTTCTATGCCGAGAGCGGCGGACAGGTTGGCGACACCGGTTACCTCATCTCGGACACGGAGCAGGTCGAAGTGCTGGACACCAAAAAGGAAAACGACCTGATACTGCACATCACTTCGAAATTGCCAGCCAATATTGAGGCTACTTTCAGAAGTGAAGTGGATGTGGAGCGCCGCAACCTGATCCGTAAAAACCACTCGGCTACGCACTTACTTCATGCCGCTTTAAGAAAAGTGTTAGGCGAGCACGTGCAGCAGAAAGGCTCCCTTGTCAACGAGAAAGTACTCCGATTTGACTTCTCCCACTTTACAAAAGTGACGGATGAGCAATTGCGTGAGGTGGAGACGATCGTGAACGAGCGCGTACGCCAGTCAATTCCTTTGGAAGAGCAGCGCAACGTGCCGATCGCGGATGCCAGGAACATGGGCGCAATGGCCCTTTTTGGCGAGAAGTATGGCGAGTTTGTTCGTGTAATCGCTTTTGACCGGGAACATTCGGTGGAGCTTTGCGGCGGTACGCACGTCTACAATACGGGCGAGATCGGCTATTTTAAGATTCTCTCTGAAAGCTCCGTGGCCGCCGGTGTGCGACGTATCGAAGCCACTACAGCCGCATCCGCAGAAGACTACATGCAGCAGCAGCTCAACGAGCTGAATGCCGTGCGCGAAGTACTCGGAACGCACAGCAATGTGTCGGGAGCAGTGCAGAAACTGCAGGAAGACAACAAAGCCCTGCAGAAGCAACTGGAAGCTTTTGAACTGAAGCAGCTTACCACACTAAAGGAGAGCCTGGTGCAGAAAGCGCAGTCCATGGACGGGATCAATTTTGTGGCCGAGAAGGTGGATGTTTCGAATGCAGACTATCTGAAGAAGCTGGCTTTTGACATGCGGCAGGCCATGGACAACCTGGTGCTGGTATTGGCAGCCGAAATTGACGGCAAGCCTCAGATTGCGGTTATGCTGTCAGACAACCTGGTAACAGACCGCAAACTCAACGCCAGCCAGATGGTTCGGGAACTGGCCAAAGAGATCAAAGGCGGCGGCGGCGGACAACCGTTCTATGCCACTGCCGGTGGGAAGGAAACAGCCGGATTACAGGCTATACCTGCCAAAGCTTTGGAATTAGTGAAAACGTTGGTTAATGGATAAGGAGTAACTAATAGTGCCTAAAGATCGATTGACTCAAATAAAGCCATTGGTCAGGATTCACTATTGATACATAATTAGAACATGGATAAAGCAATAAGAGATAAGTATCAGGCGATCATCGGTCTGGAAGTTCACGCCCAGCTGCTGACAGAGAGCAAAGCCTATTCTTCTGACTCTACGGAGTATGGCGTATTGCCCAATACGAACCTGAGCGTGATCACGCTGGGCCATCCGGGTACGCTGCCGCGCATCAACAAGCGGGTAGTGGAAATGGCGGTGAAAATGGGCCTTGCCACGAACTGCGACATTACACGCTATAACATCTACGCCCGAAAGAACTACTTCTATCCGGACCTTCCGAAGGGCTACCAGATCACACAGGACAAAACGCCCGTGTGTACGGCTGGTTACCTGGACGTAAAAGACGCCGAAGGAAAAGACAAGCGCATCGGCATCACCCGAATTCACATGGAGGAGGATGCCGGTAAATCCATGCACCTGGCGGGCGAAACAGAAACGCTCATCGACCTGAACCGTGCCGGCGTACCGCTGATCGAGATCGTATCGGAGCCGGATATCCGTGATTCGGAGGAAGCCTACAACTACCTGATGGAGATCCGTCGCCTGGTGCGTTACCTCGAGATCTGCGATGGCAACATGGAAGAAGGTTCATTGCGTTGCGATGCCAATATTTCCGTAATGCTCAAAGATTCGCCGCTGTGGGGTACCAAGGTAGAAGTGAAGAACATGAACTCCTTCCGGAACGTGCAGCGCTCCATCGAGCATGAGATCGAGCGCCAGATTATGGTGCTGGAAAACGGCGGCACTGTGGATTCGGAAACCCGGAACTTTGATGCCAATACAGGTACGACCACGGCCATGCGTTCCAAAGAGACGCTCAATGACTACCGTTACTTCCCGGAGCCCGATCTGCCACCCCTGGTAATCGAGCACGAATGGCTGGAGCGTATCCGCGAAACCATGCCGAGCCTGCCGCAGGAGCTTTACAAGCGTTTTACGCAGGAGTTCGGCCTCTCTGAGTACGATGCCGGTGTCCTGACAGACTCCAAGGAGATTGCTTTATACTTTGAAGAACTTTGCAAGTACACCAGAAACTACAAAGCGGCATCCAACTGGGTCATGGGCCCGGTCAAATCGTATCTGAATGAGCTGCAGCTGCACATCAAGGATTTCCCGCTGCAGCCGCACAGTATAGCCGAAATCATCGCACTGGTAGATGAGAACAAGGTGAGTCATTCGGTAGCAGCCAAAAAGTTATTCCCCTACATGCTCGAAAATCCGGGTGTAGCCGCTCACCAGGTAGCCGAGGAGCAAAACCTGCTCCAGGAGTCTGATTCTGATTCGCTGCAAGGTATAGTAGCCGAGGTGCTGGCTGCCAATCCGCACAAAGTGGAAGAGTACAAAGCCGGTAAACAATCCCTGATCGGCATGTTTATGGGCGAAATCATGAAAAAGACAAAAGGCAAAGCAGACCCTAAAGTAGCAAACAAACTGCTGCTGGAAGGTTTGAAAGCTTAAAAAATAGATTTTAGTATCAAGATATTAGACATTAGACTTCTCGAATTTTAAATTTTCTAAGTCATTTAGAGACGAGTTAGAACAGTAATTAATTTACTGCGCTATAATTAAATTTTGTCATAAGTCTTATGTCTTGCTACTTGTGTCCCAGCTTAAAAAATGCAATGGGTCTTATAATTTATGACCTGATACTTAAAAGCAAAGCGATATGAACTTAAAAAAGTATGTAGTAATGGCCTCGGCTGTAGCTCTTCTTGGAGGATGCCAGGGCAATAAATCTGCATCCAACGGCAGCGGGGACTTTACCATCATGGGTAAGTTGCAAAACGCCACAGCGGGACAGATCTACTTGTTTGAGCTGGGCGAGCAGCAGTTTGTGGCCCGCGACACAGCCGACATTGCACAGGACGGTACCTTTAAGTTTGAAGGTAAGGTGAAAGAGCCGACTTTTTACAGAGTTGGTCTGGATCAGCAAAATGGCCTGATGCTGGTGCTCGACAAAAGCACGATCAAAGTTGAAGCCGACGCCAGTGACCTGAACGGTACGGCTAAAATTGAGGGCTCCCAGGATTCGGAATTGTTCCAGCAGCTCAACAAGCTGGTGACAGATTCGCGCCAGAAGGAAGCTGAGCTAAGCCAGCAATTCAACCAGGCCATGAGTGAAGGCAAGACGGAGGAAGCGGAAGGGTATAGAAATGAATACCTGGCCATCCAAAAGAACCTCAAAAATTTCCTGGCACAGCACCCGGGCTCTGTGGTGTCTGCTTTCGGCACATTGAACCTCATCAACCCGATGACGGACTTCACCTTTGCCGACAGCATGTCAACGCTTTATGCAGAAAAATTGCCTGATTCCAAGTATACCACCTTGCTCAACAGCAGACTGGAAAGCCTGCGAAGCACGGCCGTTGGTTCTGTGGCCCCGGATTTTTCGCTGGCTACACCCGAAGGAGGCAGCATTGCGCTATCTTCCCTGCGCGGCAAGTATGTCTTGATCGACTTCTGGGCCAGTTGGTGCGGACCGTGCCGCAAAGAGAACCCTAATGTGGTGAAGATGTACAACCGTTACAAAGACAAAGGCTTCGAGATATTTGGCGTTTCCTTGGACCAGTCCAGAGAGAAGTGGCTGAAAGCCATAGCGGATGATAAGCTGACATGGCCGCACGTATCGGACCTGAAAGGGTGGGAGAGTGCCGCCGCCCAGCTCTACCAGGTAGACGCTATCCCGCAAACGATCCTACTCGACAAAGAAGGCAAGATCATCGCGAAAGGGCTGAGGGGCGCAGAGCTGGAAGCAAAACTTGCTTCACTTCTCCCTTAAGTAACAAACTGAGTTTATTCCTAAAACAAGAAAGCCCTTCTAATGCAGAAGGGCTTTCTTGTTTTATTGAATTGGCAGAATCCGCGAGATTAACCTTTAAAAATGCGTTGCAAGGCATTCCAGAGGAGCCTTTTCTGCTCCTGGTCCGTGTCCAGCACCGCCAGGGACTGGGAAAACACAACCGGCACATCGCCTATTAAAACGGGGTTATAAAGCGTGAATTTAGCATGTGGCAGGTCGGTATCCAGACGGCTTGCAAAGCTGATGATATACTTTGTCAGGATTGCTTCGCTGAGCGCTTCAAACCGGACGGTTGCTCCGGACACATTGTTCACAAACGCCACGTCGGCCCGTCCAAAGCCTATGGCAGCCAGAATCTTTTGGAGGAACTGGGATTGCGGCAAAGCATTGAACTCAGTTGCCGGAAGCGTCACCAGCACAACCAAGCCTTTCCGGTTCTCACCGATCACCTCATACGCTTTCGGCACTGCTACCTGCTCCACTTTGGGCAATTTAGGTATAGGCGCCGCAGCAGACGGTATGGGGGCAGCAGGCACGATCTGATCAGCTGTTGGTACGGCAGCAGGTGCAGGTATAGCGATTGGCTCCGGCTCAGCTAAAGGTACGCAAACAGCAGGCAGCATTTCTTCTTCTATCCGGTAGATCGTCTCCGGAAGAAAATTCTTCAAAAATGCTGCATTCAGATTTTCTGCTGCTAAGGGTGCCATACGTTTTCGTTATTACTTCTGCTTTTGCTCTTCTTCTTTCAGATCGAAGATAGACTTTAACTCATTGGCTTCGCTGGGCTTCATACGACCGGCCAGCACGAGACGCAGCTGACGGCGTTGCATGGCTCCTTCGTAGAGCAAGATCTCTTCATCTGTTTCAGGTATAGCCTCCGGTACGTCGATCGCGTGCCCCGATTGGTCCACCGCCACAAAAGTGAAGAATGCCTGGTTTGATTTTACTTTTCTGCCACTCGGGATATCCTCCGCATAAACAACAATGTGCACTTCCATAGAAGAACTGAAAGCCCGGGTAACTTTTGCTTCCAGCGTCACCACATTGCCCAGTTTTATACTTTCAGCGAAAGACACATTATCAACTGAAGCAGTCACCACGATGCGGTTAGAGTGCCTCTGGGCGGCAATTGCCGATACAATATCCATCCAATGCATCATTTTACCTCCCATCAGGTTGTGGAGGGTGTTGGTGTCGTTGGGCAACACCAGTTCCGTCATGATAACGTAGGAATCTTTTACTTTTTTCTGTTTACGCATGTTGATTTGTTAATACTCGCTCCAAAGATACGATATGCCTAAACAAACAAAAAGGCAGGTGCAATATTATAAAGAAGCAATATCAACCCTTCCGAAAGCAGCCTCCGCCCTACATGGTTTCGGCATCCCAACCAGACTTACCGAGCAGGGGTACAAATTTGAAGTTTGAAAACTCTTCTTTCGTAAATTCATTTTCGCCCTTGCGGGTAATGCGCAACATTTTCTGACTCTTCTCGCCACCAACCGGGATCACCAGTATACCTCCTAAGGTGAGTTGCTTGACCAGGCTTTTCGGCACGCCCGGTGCACCGGCCGTCACGATGATCTTGTCGTAGGGCGCATGGCGGGGTAATCCTTCTGAACCGTCTCCATGAAAGGTATGCGGATGCAGGCCATAGGTCTTAAAAAACTTGACCGCTTTTTCATAGAGCGCCTTTTTATACTCGATGGTATAGACGTGTGGGGTGATTTGCAGCAGCACGCAGCACTGGTAGCCGGAACCCGTTCCTATTTCCAGCACTTTATCGGTCGGTTTGAGCTGAAGCAGTTCGGACTGAAAAGCTACGGTATAGGGTTGTGAGATCGTCTGGCCTTCCCCGATCGGAAAGGCTTTGTCCTGGTAAGCCTGCTCCAGAAAGGCTTTGTCAAAGAAAAAATGCCTGGGTACCGCCTCGATAGCTGCCAGCACGCGCTCATCTTTTATACCCTTTTGTCTGAGCTGACTCACCAACGCGCGACGCATACCTTTGTGCTTATACAGATCTGTTTGCATTTCCCTTTTTTAAGTACCTGGTATTAAAAATTAATTATCCGGATATCCCACCAAATTAACTCTATCCGGTAGGAGTACCCAACTTTCAGCCTGCTGCTACATTCTCCCTCTACAAACAACCATGCTGCGTTTTCAGTAGCAGTAAACACAGGTATAGCTACTGGTTATGGTAGAACGCACCGGTTGCCTGCTCACCTTCCCGTACGTTTACTCCGAAGCCGGGCCAGTGGTTGAATCATGCGAAAATAAACATCCCTGCCAACAGTTACCTACTCCGAAGGCCTTTTTAAATCGCAATAACGAATGGATGCAATGGAATTGAGCTAAAACATGGTTAATTTTGTATTCCACAATTGAATAGAAAAACGATGTTTACAGGTATAATTGAGGCGATGGGCCAGGTAGAGGCCATACGGGAGGAAGGCACCAACAAACACTTCATTGTTTCAGCGCCCTTCACGCGCGAGCTGCAGATCGACCAGAGCGTAGCCCACAATGGCATCTGCCTGACCGTGGTAGACATAGCAGGAAGCAACTATACCGTAACTGCCATCGACGAGACGCTTCAGAAAACGAACCTTAATTCACTTCAGGTAGGAGACAAGGTCAACCTGGAGCGTTGCATGAGTGCCAACGGCCGCTTCGACGGGCACATCGTGCAGGGCCACGTGGACCAGGTTGCGGTATGTGAGTCGGTGAAGGATGAGAACGGCAGCTGGGTCTTCACTTTCCGCTATGACCCTTCGCTGGGCAACGTAACGGTTGAGAAAGGCTCCATCACCATCAATGGTATCAGCCTGACGGTAGTCAATTCCCAGGAAGATCGTTTCTCCGTAGCCATCATTCCGTATACCTACCAGCACACCAACCTGCATCAGGTTGTACCGGGCTCCACCGTCAATCTGGAGTTTGATATCATCGGCAAGTATGTGGCCAGATTGCTGGGGAAATAGGTCCTTTTTGATGAAATGGCAAAATACGTAGTTTTTGTAGGGACAGGTCGCGACCTGTCCGCTCTATGACAGTGCTATGAAACAGTCCTGACTGATGAAACTATACGCTCATCCCTTAAATCCTGAGAACCTGATTGAGGTAGTTTCCTGTAAACGTTTGCCGGTGCACGATTCGGACAGGTCGCGACCTGT
>NZ_JSYF01000521.1:0-640 GCF_054824225.1 Pontibacter sp. HJ8 | reverse complement strand
TGTTAAATACCGCAGCACAGGCTTCATTTGATGGTGGAATTCCATTACAGATGGAATTTGTTACTTCGCACTCTTTCTTACAAGAAAATAAGGCAACTAATCCCAGCAGGAAGAATAGGTAGAACAATTTCATACTCTTTGAAAGTATGAAATTATATTGAATTTAATGCACAAGCGTCATGACTTTTTCATCCCTCAATGACGTCTAACGTGCTAAGGCACGCCTTAGGGTGTTTTAGGCTTTGCTGGCATGCATTATACCCTGACATAGCCCAGTGCCTCAATTTCTTCAGTAGTTCTTACCAGATGAGTTTTGCCGTTCGTTAGTAGGTATAGAGTATTACAAATATCCAGCACATGCCTGAACATGTGGTCTGTAATGATCAGGCCTTTGTTTTGCTTTTCTTCTAAAAGGAAGTCCTTTACCTTATCAATCTGTATAGGATTCAGATGGGTGAAAGGCTCATCAAGCATGGCGAATTTCGATGTCGATTTCACAACTGAATAGATTTCCACTAACCTTCGTTCACCACCTGACAGACCACTAATAGATGACTTATACCTTGTAGCGAATTCCGGAAATCTACGCACGAATGATGGGTAATCTAATTCAAAGTCACTGAATATCCTTTTCAGATCA
>NZ_JSYF01000065.1:0-494 GCF_054824225.1 Pontibacter sp. HJ8 | reverse complement strand
CACTTCCAACACCATTAAGATTAAAGTGGGTAGCACGGAAGGTACTCTGAAAGTAGCCGCTGTGAATACGTGTGGCAAGAGCTCTCAGGCCAGCTTGACTATCAAGCCGAATACAATACCGGTTATGCCAGGTGCCATCACGAGCCCGGGTATCGTGTGCTCGGTGAGCCAGGGTAATGTATACAGCATTGCTGCCGTGACAGGTGCTACTACTTATACCTGGACAGCACCAACTGGGTGGGAGATCACTTCAGGTCAGGGAACAACCAGCATCACCGTATCTGCCAGCGCGGCTGGTGGAACCATGAAGGTAACAGCTTCGAATGCATGTGGCATCAGCCCGGAAAGAACGCTTACTATAAATGTTTCCACTAAACCACAGGTGCCGGTAGCCATCACAGGCAAGAACGACCTGTGCGCCGGTGTGGTAGAAACCTATGCGGTGACAGCGGTAGCCGGCGTGTCCTATACCTGGACGGTGCCTGCAACAGGTG
>NZ_JSYF01000520.1:313-1518 GCF_054824225.1 Pontibacter sp. HJ8 | reverse complement strand
ATAGGTATAGGTATAGGTATAGGTATAGGCATAGGTATAGGCATAGGTATGCGGCAACTGATCTAGTTTCAAAGTCAGCAGCTATCCAACCTAATCAGAAAGGATTCTCCTACTTGAGTACCTTCAATTCTGCACGAACAATAGTGTGTTTAGTTCTGGAACAAAGACCAAACAAAAAGGACAAAAGACCTGAAGCTATACCTGCAGTCTTTTGTCCTTCTTTAAAAAGCCTATTTTAGAAATTTACTTCTTGTCCTTAAACTCCAGCGTGTTCAGCAGGTGCACAATGTCCTTCTTGACAAACTCTATGACAGGAGCCAGGGAGTCGTTTTGCGTGGCAGTCCGGAAGTACAAGGCCCCCCGGAAGAAATGCGTGGTGGTATCGGTCACATAGAACTGGAACTGGCTGGGCACTTCGCCGGACAGTTCAAACACGGAGGCTACATCGCCCTGTGGTGTCTTGATCTCTGTTTCCTCGATCGCATACGCCTTTACCTGGTGTTTGGCCGTCAGTTTGCGGGCATCTTCTACAAGGGCATTAAAAGCCTTCGGGTCATTGTTGATTGCCTTGTAGGTCAGCTGCACATTGGCTCCCAAAGTCGGGTAGATGATGTTGATCCAGTCCGGCTGCGCGATCTTAGAAGAATCCGGACGAATTTTGGCGTATTTAGAAAATTCGAAGGTATAGGGGTGGCCCTCCTGCAGTTGCTGATACGCGGCTTCCGGCAGGTCGATGCGGTTATACCCTTTCGGCTTTGGGGTATACTCCGCGTTACAGCCGGCTACAGCTGCGGCCAGGCCTACCCATAAGAAAAGCTGAAGTTTAACTGACTTTGTGGTAGTTCTCTTTTTTGCTTGCGACATTAATCTTAACTCGTTTTACGCGCTTCATGTCCGCCGACTCGATCGTAAAATGGTAGCGTCCAAAGAATACATCCTCGCCCACACGCGGTAACCTGGCAAAAAGTGCCAGCATCAGCCCTTCTAATGTTTCGTGCGCACTCTTGACTTCATTGAAGGCGTCAAACGGGATTTCCGTGATCTTGCAAAAGTCGTGCAACGAAGTTTTACCATCAAATATAAAGGTATTTTCATCGAGTTGAGAGTAAATGATCTCTTCCTCGTCATCATATTCGTCATTTATCTCGCCCACGACTTCTTCTACCACATCCTCCATCGTGAGCAGGCCAACCGTGCTGCCATAC
>NZ_JSYF01000520.1:0-303 GCF_054824225.1 Pontibacter sp. HJ8 | reverse complement strand
TCGCTGAACGCTCGAACAAAAAATCGTCACGGGTGCACTTGGCCGAAGCCGTTGCTTTGTAGTAGCTGTTGTAAGTTAGTCTTACTATACCTGCCCGCTATACCTGTCAGCTATACCTGCAGCTACATTGGCTATACCTGTTGAACAGCAGCGACAGAAAGTCCCCCTTCGAAGGGGGCAGGGGGATGACAGTACATCAGCCATGAAACAACAACTTGAGCTCTATCAACAGCAGGCTCCCCGCCTTAGACAAGGAGGGTAGGGGTGGTTGGAACCGGTATAGGTATAGGTATAGGTATAGGT
>NZ_JSYF01000519.1:0-688 GCF_054824225.1 Pontibacter sp. HJ8 | reverse complement strand
TTTTGAAGTATAACCTGATTTTTAATTTGTTGAAGCAGTACCAGCTATTGACTAGAAGACTGATAATGTTTAAGAGCGTAATGATGACAACAACACCAATCGCTTTGTAGCCCATCAAAAGCATGGGTATCATCAGGCAGGGACTTATAAGTATACGCGCTATATTGACAAGCTTCTGAAAAACATAGTTTTCGTAGGCAACAATGATAGAACCAAAAATACTTAAAGGAAAAGTAGCCGCAAGATTGAAGATTAAGAGGGCCACCATGATACGGGCTTTATCCAGTTCATCAGCTGACAAAGATTTTCCAAAGAGTGATTCAACGTTGTAATAAAGAACCAATCCTAACAGAATGATAAGCGCTCCTATACCACAGTAGAGCATCAGAAACATGCCGAATAAAGCGTATTGTTCCTCCTCTTTTCCCTCCGCGCGGTATTTAGCGGTATAACGAATAACCGCATTGCCAAACCCAAAATCCAATACGGTTAAGTAAGCGACAACGGATGCTACCAGCGAGTAAAGTCCAAACTCGGATTTACCCAGCATCCGCAACATGAAAGGAGTGAATAGCAGACCGACCAGGTTGCTTATCCCGATGGAAGCATAGGATAAAAGTGCTCCTGCTTTAAGCTGATTAATGGCCATGACAACACATGTTAGTTAATACCTGTAGCTTTTCTTCCT
>NZ_JSYF01000518.1:0-2472 GCF_054824225.1 Pontibacter sp. HJ8 | reverse complement strand
CCAAGGCGACCATCCAGTTTGATGAGGTGGGTGAAAAAACACTGCTGCTCAGTTTTGCCAAACTGCGCATACATGGGTAATTACGGATTAGGAATTAAGAATTAGGAATGGATCAGAAAGTGGTATGAGATATTAAATAACACTCGAATCACTTTATCTACCTTCATTCATAACTATAATTTTTAATTCGTGATATTAAATTCGTAATTCGTAATTCTTAATTTGTAATTCATAACAATGGAAGCTAGTACCACCTTTAAACAAGACCTGTTGCTGCGCGAATACGGCAGAAATGTACAGGATCTTGTTAATCACATACTGAGTCTCGAAGACAGAGCAGAACGCACCCGCCAGTCGCACCTGCTGGTTAACCTGATGGCCAAACTCAATCCGCAGCTGCGCGAAACACAGGATTATCCGCAGAAACTGTGGAATCACCTGTATGTGATGTCCGGATCAAAGCTGGATGTCGATGCGCCTTACCCGCTGAGTGCTATGGAATACCTCAACGACAAGCCGCAGCCGATGGAGTATCCCCTGAACACACCCCGCTTCAAGCATTATGGCAAGAATGTGGAGCTGCTTATCAAGCGGGCTACCGAGCTGGAAGACGAGAAAGAACGTGAAGCCGCCATTATCTCCATTGGTAAACTGATGAAAACGCTTTACAGGTCTTACAACAAAGACAGCATCACCGATGACGTGATCCTGAGCGATATCCAGCAGATCTCCAAAGGCCAGCTGAACATGGACCTGGCCTATATTGAGAGCAATAACCTGTTTGAATCTGTTGGGGGCAGATCACCGCAGGAACCAAACAACCGACCGCAGCAGACCCGTAGCAACGATAATAACCGTGGTGACCGCAGCCGGAAAAACCCCAGAACTTCTTCTTCCAATCAAAGAAATAAATAGTACTAAATGGCTTCATTTGAAGTAATTGGCGGCAATAAGCTGCGCGGCGACATTTATCCGCAGGGTGCCAAAAACGAGGCACTCCAAATCTTGTGTGCTGTGCTGCTGACAGCAGAGCCTGTTACCATTTCCAATATTCCCGATATCAGGGACGTAAACAAACTGATCGAACTCTTGAGTGACCTGGGTGTTGCCGTGGAGCGTGTATCAGCCGATACCTATACCTTCCGCGCCGACAACATCGACCTCGATTACCTCGAAACAGATAGTTTTGTAGAACATGGACGCGCTATCCGGGGATCCGTGATGATCGTTGGCCCGATGCTGGCCCGCTTTGGCAAGGCAAAAATGCCGAAGCCTGGGGGTGACAAGATTGGCCGTCGCCGCCTGGATACCCACTTCATCGGCTTCGAGAAACTGGGTGCCCGGTTTGAATACGACTCGGAAGACAGCTTCTACACGGTTACGGCCGAAAGGCTGCAGGGTACTTATATGTTGCTGGATGAAGCTTCCGTAACAGGTACCGCTAACATCCTGATGGCTGCTGTGCTGGCAGAGGGCACAACGACCATTTACAATGCTGCCTGCGAACCGTATGTGCAGCAGCTTTGCCGCATGCTCAACCGCATGGGAGCCCGTATCAGTGGTATCGGCTCTAACCTGCTCGTGATAGAGGGTGTGGAGAAACTGGGAGGCACAGAGCACCGCATGCTGCCTGACATGATCGAGATCGGTTCTTTCATCGGTCTGGCTGCCATGACCGGCTCTGAGATCACGATCAAAAATTGCCAGATACCAGAGCTTGGCCTGATTCCGGATACGTTCCAGCGACTGGGCATCAAAATGGAATTCCGGGGCGATGACATCCATATACCTGCGCAGGACCGCTACGAAGTAGATACGTATATCGATGGCAGCATCCTCAACATATCGGACCATACCTGGCCCGGCCTGACGCCGGACCTGCTGAGTGTGGCGCTGGTGGTAGCCACGCAGGCCAAAGGCACGGTGCTGATTCACCAGAAGATGTTTGAGAGCCGCCTGTTCTTCGTGGACAAGCTCATCGACATGGGAGCTCAGATCATCCTTTGTGATCCGCACCGCGCGACCATCATCGGACAGAACAAGCAGATTCCGCTTCGTGGCATCCGCATGACCTCCCCTGACATCCGTGCAGGTGTAGCCCTGCTGATTGCGGCCTTATCAGCGGAAGGTACCAGCATCATTGACAACGTAGAGCAGATTGACCGTGGCTACCAGAACATAGATGGCCGCCTCAATGCATTGGGCGCTCAGATCAGAAGATTATAAGCTATACCTGCTATAAAACAAAAAGAGCACCTGGTAAAGGTGCTCTTTTTGTTTTAAGATTATTGAGTAAAGAAAGTCTTCAGCGTTGCAGCTATTCCAATTTGTTCGGGCTTTCCTACCTCTTTTTTTAATTCTGGCTTTGGAGCGCACTGAGCTGCCGAGGTAACTTTATCTATTATAGCTGTATTATACGGTATGACTCAGAGTCAAAGAGTTTGCTTCACCGGGTCCAACCACCCCTGCCCC
>NZ_JSYF01000064.1:0-12642 GCF_054824225.1 Pontibacter sp. HJ8 | reverse complement strand
CGCGAAACCAAGCTGCCGGTACACTACGAGGACCTGGTGCATTATACCGATGCCTTCCCTTACTATGACAAAAAAGGGCATGATACCTTGTGGGAAACCGTCATGTTCGACCAGCAGGCGCAGGCGGAGCTGAATCGGGGACTGACGCAGATCTATGCCCTGCTCAAAACGGATGGCGATATGTCGGTGATGGAGCATCTCTTCGTTTCCCGGATCGATTACTGCACCTTCGGCAATTCCAATCCGTTCCGGGTGCAGATCATGAACCAGCTCAACGACAACTACGACTATTTTTATGTCAAGCGTGCTGATGCCTCCCGTATCTATGGGCTGGAGCTGGAGCATATCCTCTCGCCCAACCGGATCAGCTACCTCGTAGACGGCCACTCACTGATAGAAGAACATATTGCAGGTATACCCGGAGACATTTTTATCAAAGAATACCTCGAAAGGCCCGCCACCAACAAGGTGCGTATCGCCAAGGAGTTTGTGAAGTTCAATGAAAGATGCTTTGTGCGGCTGCTCGGCGACATGCGGTCCTATAACTATGTGATCGATATTACGCCTGACTTTGAGGATGAGCAGTACCGGGTGCGGCCCATCGACTTTGATCAGCAGTCCTATGAAGGGCGCAAAACGATGTACCTGCCGCAGTTCTTCAAAGACAACAACGTGATCGTGGACCTGGTGCTCAAGCTCCTCAAGCCCGAAACCGTGAAGCAGTATCAGAACGAGGAGCGCACGCTCATTTTCCGGCGCCTGCGCTCCGCCCGCTATCGCCTCAAAGACCTGGTGGACTGCATGCGCCACGATACCATTTCATCCCCCGAAAAATTAGAACAGCTCAAAAAAGAGCTGGCCCAGCACCACCAGTGCGATGATTTTCTGCAGTGTACGCACATGGGCGAGCTGGTGCGCCTCAACCTGAAGACCGTACTCAAAAAAGCCAGGCTCAGGTAACAACGGCAGGTATACCAGCGGCTTTACAAACGTTCCAGGTCCGTTCGGGTACGGTCATTCTGTGCCAGGTTGCCTGTATTGACGGTCGTGGCCGGTTCAAACAACAGCACTTCTGCCTCCTCATGCGCTACCGGGCGATGTTCTACGCCACGCGGCACGATCAGGAATTCGCCTGGGTTTACGGTGATGGTCTTGTCCCGGAACTCCATATCGAAACTGCCTTTCACGACCAGGAACAGCTCGTCTTCCTGCTCATGGTGGTGCCATTCAAACGGTCCTTTGAACTTGGCCAGCTTCACCTGCTGCCCGTTCAGCTCCCCCACAATGCGCGGATTCCAGTAATCGGGTATTTGAGCGAACTTTTCCGGCAGGTTTACTTTGTCTATTTTGTCCGGCATAGGCGTGTAGTTTTTAGGGAAGTGATGAATATCATCTAAATTTATTTGGACTGATTCTAAATAGAGTTTACCTTTGTAGCGTTAGAAATAAACAAGCCCCCGGTTTACCATGATTTCAGCCCCAACGAAGATAGGAGAGAAGCAGCAATCCCCCACAGATTTAGTTGAGATTTATGCCAATGCATGTGGCGCCGTATACCAATGTGACCGCAAAAACCGCCTGATGGTAAACTTTGACGGGACTTTTTCCGTGCTCAAAGTAGATGCGTTTCTGCGCCTGAAGCACGCTGTGGACAGCATTGACC
Source organism: Pontibacter sp. HJ8 (assembly GCF_054824225.1). Taxonomy (NCBI): domain Bacteria; kingdom Pseudomonadati; phylum Bacteroidota; class Cytophagia; order Cytophagales; family Hymenobacteraceae; genus Pontibacter; species Pontibacter sp. HJ8. The sequence goes on along the minus strand of NZ_JSYF01000064.1, from coordinate 10,979 downwards.
TGGAGACGATGGCTGCCAGCACCTCCCGTTCTTCTGACTTTGAGATCGTGTCGGTGTGCGGCTGTGACCGCTGTTATGTACTGACGCTGACAGAACTGAGCACTTTCCAGGAACTGCTGGCAGGCGCCAGGTTCAGCATGGAACTCAACAGCATGCTGCACGAGTGCCTGCAGCCCCATATGGCCTAAGCTATACTTTAAAGACACAAACCTGAGCACAGCCGACTGGCTGTGCTTTTTTTATTTAGACTGCTTCCATATTTCAGCTTTCAACAGCGTTCTTACAACATTATCCTTATATTCAGGGTACTAATAAAAGGTAGCCTGTCTGAAGGCATGCCCTTACTTTGAACTACAAAATTTCCAATATTATGAAGGATCTATTAAGGCTAAGAACATCTCTTACCGAAGAAATAGAAAGAATTCTGAATGAGCAGATAAAGATGGAGGCAGATGCGTCTGCCATGTACCTGGCCATGTCGGCCTGGTGTGATCGCAATGGCTTTGACTTCAGCGCTGGTTATTTCAAGAAGCAGTCGGATGAAGAGCGGGAGCATATGCTGCGTTTGTTTAAGTACATATCCGACATGGGCGGCACAGCCGTGTCACCAAATATCACAGGCGTCCAGATTGAGTTTGACTCCTTCAGAGGCGTGTTCGAGCAGGCACTGCAGCAGGAGATCGCGGTGACGCAGTCATTCAACCGCATTGCCGACCGTTGCCAGAAAGCAAAAGATTATGTGACCTTCACTTTCCTGCAGTGGTTCCTGAAGGAGCAGATCGAGGAAGAGTATGTGGCTCGCCGCGCCCTCGAACTTTTTGAAGTGATCGGAGAAGAAGGCACCGGCCAGTATGAGATCGACAAACGGGTTCCGAAGATCAAATATGAAGATACCTACGAAGATTAAGTAGAGTTTTCATGATAAAAAAAGCCTTTGGATCTGATCCAAAGGCTTTTTTTATGGCATTTTATCTGAGTGTATGATGTGGTCCTGAAAAGTCTTTTTCGCCATCTCTTCTGTGGTGTGGTGCAGCCATACATTGTCCGGCTGGAAACTCATGACGGGAGCGAAGTCGCAACGGTCGGTACACTCGGTTTTGACCACTTCTACCTTTCCTTTCAGCCCCATGAGTTTGATTATATCCCGCAACGTCTTGCCAATTTCTTTGCCGCCTTTCTTTTTGCACTTGCTGCCGGTGCATACATAGATCACTTTATCGGGTGTATTGAATTCTTTGCTCATGTTAATGTTTAAACGTATTTCCCCTTAAAGTAGTACAGCCCTCAAATAGTTTCAAAAATTAAATGAATGAGCCTTGCGGCAAGCTTGCTATACTCTCTGTCAGCGTCGCCTTGTATACCTACCGGGTTATTGATTTGTCGTTGTTATCCGGACCAGAACTATTGGGATGACAGCTGCTGAGAGATCAATATAGCGCTTGCTATACCTGCAGGAGGCAATTGTTAAGGTTTCAGGATGTTGTTGTTTACCAGCATGATCTGACCGACTTGCTTTTGCTCATGTGCCTTTGTGACTGGCCCTCCTGTAATAACTGTTGTTCCGGCTTCATTCATACCTACATAGGAGTTTCCGTCTTTCCCTGCCAGACCGGCTTTCCCTGTCTGATGCAAAACTTCTATCAGGCCGCTTGCCTTCAGACCGGATCGGGGACTATGATTGAAATTTATAACAAAGTTGCTGGAGCTATAGGCTAAAGTTAAGTCCCCGCCATTCCCACCAGCGCTGCCGGGTGTGCCTGCCTCTCCTTTAGAGCCTGTGCCACCGATCACCGGTTGATAAACCGTTGCGACCTGACCCTGGCTGTCAATTGTAGTAGAGTGGGCATGCTTCGTTTTCGGTTTGGTTCCATGCTTTCCTTTATATCCATTTCCACCATCTCCGCCGCGTGTATCGATGGTCAGGCTGCCAAGCTTCATAAAGTGAACTGCAATTTCGAGATTACTGCCATCTTCCCCATCTGTGCCGGCAGTTCCGAGTTTTCCATGTTTACCGTGCGCTCCTTTCGAAGTAATGGTGCAGGCATCTCCAACATAGGCTACTTTTGCAGCTAGCCGGCCTTTGCCGTTTGGGGCAAACCGGATGGTGGCTTTATCGTGCAGAATGAGTGTATCCACCACTAATAAGTTTTCCGGCCCAACTATGTAGGTGTCACCTTTGGCGATTTCCAGCTTAGGTATGGAAGTGGCTTGTGCCAGAGAGGTATAGTAAGCCAGGAATCCAACGGAAAATGTGAGTAAGCGTAGTGTTTTTCTCATCAGAATATTAAGTTAGAGGTATAATCAGATATATAAAACCTGTAAGAAAATTTAGCCGGAAGTAAGCCGGCCTGTTGTATTCTTAAAATGCTGATTATGCTAGCTTAAACCTTCCCGTTCACTAACTGTCTAATCCCACATCTAACCTATCTAATCAAAAAGAAATGTACTTTAACTCTACCAAACCAACCAGGCGCCTGGCCGCTGCGTTGCTGGGATTGCTGCTATGGAGTGGCTCCCCTGCACCCGGGGCTTTCGCGCAAAAAAGCAGTAAGGACGTCAATATCGGCTACCAGCGCCCACCGGAAGCCATGGCTGCCATTATTGATGCGCCCTCCACGCCCGGCGTAAGTATCAATTCAAAAGGCGACTGGATGCTGCTACTCGAAAGAGCGGGCTATCCTAGCCTGGAGGAGCTGGCGCAACCGGAGAACCGTCTGGCTGGCCTCCGCATAAACCCTGCCACAAACGGTCAGAGCCGGGCCTCCTTTATCAACAACATCAAACTGAAGCAAGTGAATGGCGGGCAGGAGTTCCAGATCAGCGGGCTGCCGCAGCAGGCGCAGATCTCGTATGTGACCTGGTCGCCGGATGAAAAGCACATTGCCTTTACCGTGACCAAAGCCACAGGTATAGAGTTATGGGTGGCCAGCCTGGCGGATAAGCAGGCCAGAAAACTCACCGAAGCTAGCGTAAATGATGCGTATAGCGGCAGCCCGTTCTCCTGGATGTCTAACAGCAAGTCGCTGCTGGTGAAGTTTGTGGACGAGAAACGCGGGGAGCTTCCCAAAGCCAGTCTGGTACCTGCCGGTCCGAACATTCAGCAAAACATCGGCAAAGCGAATCCTTCGCGTACCTACCAGGATCTGCTCAAGAACCGCTACGATGAGCAACTGTTCGATTACTTCATGCAGACACAGCTGAAGCTGGTTACGGTAGACGGAAAGCAGCAGAACATCGGGCAGGCCGGTATCATCAAAAGTATAGACGTGTCGCCGGACGGCCAGTACCTGCTGGTAGAGACGATCCAGAAACCTTACTCGTACCTGGTACCGCATTATTACTTCCCCTACAACGTGGAGGTATGGAGCCGCGACGGAAAAGTAGTGAAGCAACTGGCACAACTGCCACTGGCCGAAGATATTCCGATTGGTTTCGATAACGTGGCCAAAGGCCCGCGTAGCTACAACTGGCGCCCTGACAAACCGGCTACCCTGTACTGGGCCGAAGCGCAGGACGGCGGCGATGCCAGCAAAGAGGTGAAAGAGCGTGACGTTGTATTCACACTCGATGCTCCCTTTTCAGGCAAGGCTGCAAAGCTGGCCGGCACCAAGTACCGCTACAGAGGCATACAGTGGGGCAACAATATGGCCCTTGTAAACGAGCGCCTCTGGAAAACCCGTGCGGAGCGTGTTGTCTTAGTCGATACGTCCAAGCCAGCTAAAGCAGGCACCGTCCTGATCGAGCGCTCTTACGAAGATGGCTATACCGACCCGGGCAGCCCAGTCTTCACGAAAAACCAGTATGGCCGACAGGTGCTGCTCACCGACAAGAAAGGCGACAATATCTACATGATCAGCGAAGGCGGTTCGCCGGAAGGGAACCGTCCGTTCCTGAGCGAGTTTAACCTGAAGTCGAAGAAAGCCAAGATCCTGTTCCGCTCCGAAGCTCCTTATTATGAGCGCCCGGTGGACATCATCGAACTCAACAGCAAGCGCATCATCACCCGCAGAGAATCCGAAAAAGATGTACCGAACTACTTCGTGCGCGATCTTAACAAGAAGAAGCTGACGCAGGTAACGAACTTCCCGCACCCGTTCCCGCAACTGGAAGGCGTGCAGAAAGAGTTGCTGCAGTACGAGCGCAACGACGGTGTGAAGCTGACAGCCGTACTATACCTACCGAAGGACTACAAGAAAGGCGATGCGGCACTTCCGATGCTGATGTGGGCTTACCCGCGTGAGTTCAAGAATGCTGCTGCTGCCGGACAGGTGAAGAGTTCGCCATACGAATTCACCCGCATCAGCTCTGGTTCTCCGCTGTTCTGGGTAACGCAGGGCTATGCCGTGCTCGATAGAACGGACTTCCCGATTGTTGGGGAAGGCGACGAGCAGCCAAACGATACCTATGTAGAACAGCTGGTGGCCAGCGCCAAAGCAGCTATCGACAAAGTAGTAGGTATGGGCGTAGCAGATCCGAAGCGTATAGCCGTAGGAGGCCACTCGTACGGTGCTTTCATGACCGGTAACCTGCTGGCGCACTCCGATCTGTTTGCAGCAGGTATAGCCCGTAGCGGCGCTTATAACCGTACACTGACGCCATTTGGTTTCCAGCAGGAAGAACGTACCTACTGGCAGGCGCCGGAGGTATACAACCGTATGTCCCCTTTCTCGGCGGCTGACAAAGTAAAAACGCCGATACTGCTGATCCACGGCGAAGCAGATAACAACTCCGGTACGTTCCCGATCCAGAGCGAGCGTTTCTACAACGCCCTGAAAGGACATGGTGCTACTACGCGCCTGGTGTTCCTGCCGCACGAAAGCCATGGCTACAGTGCCAAGGAGTCTATCCTGCACATGCTGTGGGAAATGGATACCTGGTTGAACACCTACGTGAAGAACCGCCCGGTGCAATAGGTCCTTCGCTTTCGCTTAAAATACAAAACCCCGATCCAGGCTGGTCGGGGTTTTGTATTTTAAGCGGGGTGAACCGGCTCAGTGGAAGGAACAGCAGCTTGTAGCAAAACAGGAAAGGGAGTTGTATCATCCTGCTTGCCGGGCCGGGTCTTGGTTGAGCAGGTTCGACAGCGCCTGGTATATCTCCGGGTGTTCCTTCTCCAACAGTAGGGGCATTTCAAAAAACAGCTCCACGGTGACAGCAAAAAACTCATGCGTGTCGGGTGCGGCGCAAAGTCTACGGAATACACTTTTCTCTGCCTGCATACGGCTTTGTTCTGCTTCGGACAGGCACTGCCAGCAGGTCAGGTATTCCTGATTCAGGAAATCGTATGCTCCCGGGTGGAGGCTGTTCTCCTGGTGCAGGGCGTGGGCCATTTCATGCAGGCCCAGGTTCAGGCCATCCTGCGCATTCCGGGTGCCCGTTTCAAAGTCGCGCCATGAGAGTACGATGATTCCATTCGTATTCACTTCCCCGCAATGGTAGCGTTTATAGATCGTAGAGTAATAGCGATCCGGATAAATCAAGATGGTGCGGAAGTGGGTGAAATGCAGTTCCGGCAGGCCAAAGGTAAGCTGAACGGCACAGGCAGCAATCTGTACCTTTATTTCGGTGGTGATTACCATTCCTTCTCCTCTTGCAATAAATTGCTTTTGCCCGATGAAGTTCAGGACCCGTTCTTCAAATACAAGTCGTTGCGGTTCGCTGAGTTGTGCATAGTAGGCGGTACCGGTACTGATGAGGGCTTTTCTGATCTCCTCCTTGGTTTCGGCTTGCGCCGGTTGCGGTTTATTCTTCGTTCTGGTGCTGAAAAAATAGTTAAAGCCATAGAGCACGAGCGCAACGACTAACATCTCCTGCAACGATACTTTAGTAAAAAAAGCAAGCAGCAGGAGCACAAGCAGGAATACGAACTTGAAGTGGCGAAACATAATGGTTGTGGTATCTATCCTGCTAAAGGTAGTAATTCGTAGAGGAAGTTTAAAACCGGCTTCCCATTTCAAGGTATAGCGAACGAACAAACAGGGTATAGCATCTAAGAACATTCTTATGGTAAGTGTGATCATCCCGACCTGGAATGAAGCGACAGGTATAGGCGCCCTGGTATCCTACCTGTATGGGCAGGGCAAAGCCGGAGCGCTGGAAGTGATCGTTGCCGATGGAGGCAGCACAGACGCTACCTGCCGTCTGGCTGAAGCGGCAGGGGCACAGGTTATCCACTGCACCAGAAAAGGCAGGGCACCTCAGCTGAATGAAGGAGCGGGGTTTGCCAGGGGGAATATCCTGTACTTCCTGCATGCCGATACCTACCCGCCACCGGGCTTTCAGGAGCAACTCGAACTGGCAGTTGGCAAGGGCAGTGGCAGCGGCTGTTACCGGCTTCAATTCGATGAGCCGCACTGGTTTCTGAGGGGCAATGCCTGGTTTACGCGCTACGATATCGATGCGGTACGTTTCGGAGACCAGAGCCTGTTTGTGCAGCGGGAGGTATTCTTTCGTGCAGGTGGTTTTGCGGAAAGATACCTGTTGCTTGAAGATCAGGAGATAATCAGCAGGCTCAGGCAACAGGCTCCTTTTGTGGTGCTGCCTGCCTGTGTAACCACCTCTGCCCGCAAGTACCGCGAATACGGGGTATACCGGCTTCAGCTCAGTTATTACCTTATCTATACCTTGTACAGGCTCAAACTTTCGCATAAACACCTGGCCAGGCTCTATCAATGGCTGTTGCGGAAACCCAGAATGAACCCGGAATCAGGTATAGCTCCAGCAAACATCATTAAAAAGGCGCTCTGATATCAGAGCGCCTTTTTAATGATGTTTGCTGACTTTTGTTGAAATTCCGGATCTACCGATCTGGTACATCCGGTAAGCGGGGAAATATAGGATTGACTATTGCTCCACTACTTTGATCTTGTGCTGTACGATGGTACGCGGCCATTTTTGACTATCCACGGGTTCTTCTGCTATTTTATCCACCACGTCCATCCCTTCTATCACTTCCCCGAATACGGTATACTGCTGATCGAGGGCAGGCTCACCGCCGATCGAGGTATAGAGTTTAATCTGTTCGGGAGTATACTTCACGCCATGCTGGGCCTCGAAAGCCCGTAATTCTTCCATTGTTCTCGGCTCCCCCAGCACAATGTAGAAGTTATGCGAAGAGGACTCCTTGTCCGGATTCTGCTCGTCGCCGTAGCGGGCCATGGCCAGGGCGCCCCGCTTGTGTATGTGTTTGGGTTTAAACTCCTGCGGGATCTTGTAGGGGCCCTGCTTTATGGTACGGTTGTCTGAGTCTCCTCCCTGCACCGCAAAGCCCTTTACTACCCTGTAAAACTCCCCCTGGTCATAAAAGCCGGCCTTGGTGAGGCGTACGAAGTTTGCTCTGTGCAGCGGCGTGTCTTTATAGAGGCGTAGTTTGATGTCCCCGTGTCGGGTGCTGATCAGGATCAGGCTGTCAGGGTTTTCCTTTTCGAAAGCGGTCAGTACCTCTACGGCATTTTCGGAGGTGAGCGGTTCGAGTGGCGCTTGTGCTGCAGCGTCATCTTTCCCGGCTGTTGCCTGGTCCTCGGTCTGAGTCTGGCAGGAGCTGAAGAATAAGATGCAGGCGATCAGAGGGATAATACCTTTCGAAGAAAATGCTTGGGTCATGTTTTTCATGTCTATACTTTAAATACGTGCTGTTGACTATATAAGAAGGGTATTTGATAAACGAAAGATGCTCTAAACGAGAAGAAAGCATACGTGCAGTGTAATTGCATTTTATGGATAATATATAAAATAGGCATTACTAAATGTACTTAACTCCGTATAAAACAGGCCACCTCCATAATGCAATTACTTAAGGTAATATACGGGAATGGGAAAGAATAATATACGTTTCATTGAATATTTGTTTGGGCTGAGCTTTTAGCGTTATAACACCTACCATTTAATAAGCTACGCTGCTAGAAAAGGAAGCGAATCGTTAAAATAAAGTTATATTTTTATTTGTATATATAAACCGCTGTTAGTACCTTAGAATTCACTATCCTTATTTTTACCTTAAATATTTTACTAACTTAACAACTCACCAAGTATGAAAAATACACTACGCGTTAAGAACGTCCTGCGTTCAGTATTGTTTGGAGCAGCTATGACAACGGCTGCATTTAGTTTTACATCTTGCGATAATGAGACACCTGATGCTGCAAATCCGACAGAGGACCTGCAGGCAGTAGATCAGAATGGTGCAATTATCAAGGGACAGTACATTGTTGTATTTAAGCAAGATGGAAATCAGCGACTGGATGGTACTGCAACGTATGCCGAACGCGTAGCGATGGTGCGCGAGATGAGCCAGGAAATACTTGCTTCGAATGGTATTGGCAATGCAACCATAGAGCAGGCTTACGGCAAAGCCATTATAGGTATGGCTGCTAAAATGACGGAAGCTGAAGTTGAAAAACTTCGCGGCGACTCACGTGTGGCTTATGTAGAGCCGGACAGAATGGTGATGCTGGCCAAGCCGGGAACCGGCGGTGGCGGCACGACCGGACAGGAAATACCTTACGGCATTGCTCGCGTTGGCTATGCTAGCGGCGCCGGTAAAACAGCTTATGTGATTGACTCCGGTATCGACCTGACGCACCCGGATCTGAATGTTTCGACCAGCCAGGGATTCAATGCCTTTACATCTGGCCGCGATTCCGGTGCGCCTAACGATGGCAACGGCCACGGAACGCACGTAGCAGGTACGATTGCTGCCAAAAACAACACAATCGGTGTGATCGGGGTAGCGTATGATGCCACGGTAGTGGCTGTAAAAGTGCTTGACTCACGCGGTAGCGGATCTTACTCGGGCGTAATTGCCGGTGTGGATTATGTAGCTGCTAACGCCAAGTCGGGTGATGTGGCCAACATGAGTTTGGGTGGTCCTGTTTCGCAGGCACTGGATGATGCCATCATCGCTGCTGCCGGCAAAGGCATTAAGTTTGCCCTTGCTGCAGGTAACGAATCAACGCATGCCAATAATTCATCTCCCTCGCGTGTAAATCATAACAATGTTTACACAGTTTCTGCCATGAACAGCTCCGATACCTGGGCCAGCTTCTCTAACTACGGTAATCCTCCGGTAGATTATTGCGCGCCTGGTGTCAGCATCAAGTCTACCTGGAAAGGGGGCGCTTATAATACTATCAGCGGTACATCAATGGCTTCTCCGCACGTGGCTGGTATTCTGTTGCTTGGCAACATTGCAACAGATGGCAACGTGAAGGGTGATCCGGATGGCAATGCTGATCCGATTGCACACTTGTAGTATTAAATTAGATTAAGGTTAAAAAAGAGGGCAGCTGTGAAGCGGCCCTCTTTTTTTATGGCAGTTGTTTCCGCATGATGTAGTCGTTCATCCAGTAAGGACCGATGGGAATGTCCTCCTCCTGGTGCACGTGGTAACCGCAACGTTCATAAAATCTTTTTGCCTTGTTATGCCGGTTCACATTCAGATCCAGGAACTGTGCTCCCTGTGCACTTACCTCTTCCTCAACGGTATCCAACAGCAGCTTGCCTAAGCCTTCGCCCTGTCGCTCCGGTAAGAGGTAGATCTTGTTCAGTTTGTATACCTGCTCCTCTTTGGCTGAAAAGGCTGCAAAGCCAATTGGCTCCGGCCCGTTGTAGAGGATCAGGAAGGACTGGCCTTGCTGCATTTGCTGCAGCAAGGCTTCGGGGGTATAGATCAACTGAAACATATAATCGATCTGCTCCTTAGTCAGGATGGGGCTGTAGGTCGGTTCCCAGATGGCTGCTGCCAGCTCATGGAGGGTTGGTATGTCGGCGAGGGTGGCTTCCCGGATCGTATAGTTGTCGCGCATGTGCTCCTGTTCTGTTGGCTGAGGGTGCTAAGATAGGAGCTGTGAGACAAAATGCCAATGCGGCAGCGTTTCACTTTCAGCGTAAGTTTTATCTTTGTAGGTATACCTTGTTTTTATAAATCCCTGAAACCAATGAGAGCGATATATTTAGAAAAGATCGATAGTCCCTTTGTGCCGATAGAAAAGGAGAAGCCAACAGCGGGTCCCGGAGAAGTCATTGTGCAGGTGAAAGCCGCTGCGTTGAACCACCGGGACGTGTGGATCCAGTATGGCCGCTATTTTACCAAGGAGTATCCGGCAGTACTGGGTTCAGACGGGGCAGGTATCGTGACCGAAGTAGGAGAAGGGGTAGACCCAGGCTGGATAGGGCAGGAGGTGGTGATCGATCCGTCTACGGATTGGGGTGACAACCCGCACGCGCACAGCGAAGCGTACAAAGTGCTGGGTATGCCGCAGGATGGCACCTTTGCCGATTACGTGAAAGTGCCGGCTTCCAACCTGCATCCTAAGCCCGAGCACCTGACATTTGAAGAAGCCGCCGCTTTGCCTTTGGCAGGGGTGACCGCCTACAGGGCCATGTTCACGAAATGCGGTCTGAAAGCAGGTGAGCGCGTGCTGATTACCGGGGCAGGAGGAGGCGTAGCTTTGTTTGCCGTGCAGTTTGCTGTCGCGGCCGGCGCAGAGGTATGGGTAACCTCCGGCTCTGATGAAAAGATTGAAAAAGCCAAAGCCTTGGGGGCTACGGGTGGCATCAATTATAAGCAGGAAAACTGGGGCAAGGAGCTGAAGGCATTGGCGGGCGGATTTGACGTCAGTATAGACGGCGCAGCCGGAGAGGGCTTTGTGCAACTGGTGAAGCTGGCAAACCCCGGCGGGCGCATCGGCATGTATGGGGGCACGACCGGCATGATCGGCCAGCTAAACCCGGCGGAGATCTTCTGGAAACAATTGGCTATCCACGGCAGCACCATGGGGACCAACGATGACTTCGCTCAGATGATCCGTTTTGTCCGGGAGAAGAGAGTAACCCCAGTCGTAGATATCGTGTTTCCGCTGGAGGAGACGGAGCAGGCCATGCGGTATATGGAAGCCGGGAAGCAGTTTGGGAAGATTGTCGTGCAAGTGAGTTGGAGGGGGCTGTTGTAGTTATACCTATACCTATACCTATACCTATAC
>NZ_JSYF01000517.1:0-2695 GCF_054824225.1 Pontibacter sp. HJ8 | reverse complement strand
GATCCACAAGCTTCGCAAGCGTCTGGGTTATCGAGGGAGCAGCTCATGTCGCTGCGATTTTGTTCCTGGTTGTTGTAGACCGGCTGCAGCGTTTCGGCGGCTTGTTTCTCTACTGTAAACTTGATGGCGTCTACAGCTGCTTTGGTGCGCAGGTAGTACATACCTGTTTTCAGGCCGCGTTTCCAGGCGTGGAAGTGCATAGAGGTCAGCTTACCGAAGTTCACGTTCATCACGTGCAGGTTCAGCGACTGGCTCTGGCAGATGTAAGCACCACGGTCCGCACTCATATCGATCACTGTACGCTGGCTGATTTCCCATACCGTCTTATAGAGGTCCTTAATGTTCTGCGGGATGTTCGGGATATCCTGTACCGAGCCGTTGGCTGCGATGATATCCTGCTTCATCTTGTCGTTCCACAGCCCCAGCGCGATCAGGTCCTTGAGCAAGTGCTTGTTCACGATCATGAACTCACCGCTCAGCACACGGCGCAGGTAGATATTGGAGGTATAAGGCTCAAACGACTCGTTGTTACCCAGGATCTGGGCAGTAGAAGCAGTCGGCATTGGGGCTAGCAACAGCGAGTTGCGTACACCGTGCTCTACTACTTCTTTGCGAAGTTCTTCCCAATCCCAGCGGCCGCTATCCGGTGTTACATTCCACATGTCAAACTGGAATATACCTTTTGATAAGGGAGAACCTTTGAATGTTTCGTAAGCACCGTTCTTCTTCGCCAGGTCTTTGGAGGCCGTCATGGCAGCAAAGTAGATCGTCTCGAAGATGTCCTTGTTCAGGCCACGTGCTTCTTCGCTTTCGAATGGCATACGCAGCGCGATGAAGGTATCGGCCAGTCCCTGCACGCCCAAACCGATCGGACGGTGGCGCATGTTGGAGTTCTGTGCTTCCGGTACCGGGTAATAGTTGATGTCAATTACCTTGTTCAGGTTCTGGGTCACATGGTAGGTTACATCAAAGAGCTTCTGGTGATCGAACACCTTGTGGCCGTTCTCCTCTTTCACGTAGCGTGGCAGGGCCAGCGATGCCAGGTTACAAACCGCTACCTCGTCTTCGCTGGTATACTCCATGATCTCGGTGCAGAGGTTGGAGCTCTTGATCGTACCCAGGTTTTGCTGGTTGCTCTTGCTGTTAGCAGCGTCTTTGTAGAGCATGTACGGCGTACCGGTTTCGATCTGGGATTCCAGTACAGCAAACCACAGTTCCTGCGCTTTCACCGTTTTGCGGGCACGGCCTTCACGCTCGTACTTCTCGTAGAGGCGCTCAAAGTCCTTGCCCCAGCAATCAGCCAGGCCAGGTGCTTCGTTCGGGCAGAACAGGCTCCAGTCACCGTTCTCTTCCACACGCTTCATAAACAGGTCAGGCGTCCAGAGAGCGTAGAACAGGTCACGGGCACGGTTCTCTTCCTTGCCATGGTTCTTCTTCAGGTCCAGGAATTCGAAGATATCGGCATGCCAGGGCTCCAGGTATATCGCGAAGGCGCCTTTGCGCTTGCCACCACCCTGGTCCACGTAGCGGGCCGTGTCGTTGAACACCTTCAGCATAGGGATAATACCGTTGGAGGTGCCGTTGGTGCCTTTGATGTAAGAGCCTGTGGCGCGTACGTTGTGGATGCTCAGGCCAATGCCGCCGGCGCTCTGCGAGATCTGGGCGCACTGCTTCAGCGTATCATAGATGCCCGGTATGCTGTCGTCCTGCATGGTGAGCAGGAAGCACGAGGACAGCTGCGGCTTTGGTGTGCCGGCGTTGAATAAAGTTGGTGTGGCGTGCGTAAACCACTTTTCAGACATGAGATTGTATGTCTCGATGGCAGATTCGATATCCTCCTTGTGGATGCCCACCGCCACACGCATCAGCATTTGCTGCGGGCGCTCCACGATCTTGCCATCCAGGCGAAGCAGGTAAGAGCGCTCCAACGTTTTATAGCCGAAATAGTCGTAGTTATAGTCCCGGTCATAAATGATGGTTGAGTCCAGTGTAGCGGCGTGCTTACGGATGATCTCATACACATCTTTGGCCAGCAGCGATGCGTTCTCACCAGTCTTGGGGTCCTCGTAGGTATAGAGGCGCTTCATGGTGTTGGAGAACGACTTGCTTGTTACCTTGTGCAGGCTGGAAATGGCAATACGTGCCGCCAGTACTGCATAGTCCGGGTGTTTGGTCGTAAGCGAAGCAGCCGTTTCAGCAGCCAGGTTATCCAGCTCGATGGTGCTTACGCCGTCGTAAATGCCGTCAATTACTTTTTTGGCCACCTCTATCGGCGACACAAAGTCCATATGTAAACCATAGCACAGCTTTTCGATGCGTGCGGTGATTTTATCGAATTTAACGGATTCGCGTCTGCCGTCTCGTTTTACTACTAACATAGCATATACATTTAGCGGGTTTCAAGGGCCCGGGTGGTTAATGAATAAAAAGAATCTATAAAGAGCAGCTGCCGATGCAGCCGGTTGATACATGCTAATATTTACATAAGGCAATACGCATATACATACGTAAGCCGTTGCAATACTATACTTTATAAGTTAAGCAAAATGCTTATAAAAGTGTTGGGACCGCAAGCCTTGGGTGGTGGTTTGCAGGTTACAGGCTTCGAAGCAGCAGGTAAAAGCGTTGGCAGCTTTACCCGGGCACGATAATGTATTTTGTATGGTCAGGAAGGGCAGGACCGGATGCCCTGCTC
>NZ_JSYF01000516.1:0-1582 GCF_054824225.1 Pontibacter sp. HJ8 | reverse complement strand
GTCTCCAGTAAAACTTTGTCAATGCGGCAGTATTCTTCGGCCAGCTTCTGAACTCGCAGTTGCTTGGGCACTTCCAATACAATCGTGGGAGCCTGCTGCATCCGGTTATACAGCGGCTTGGGCATCTGTACACGGCCTATGCTTATACTTTCGTCCTCCAGCCACAGCGGCTGGTGTTCATCCAGCTTCAGCAACTCCATGCCCAGCAGGTTCTCGAAGTATTCGGTACTGGGCTGCGGTGCCATTCCTATACTTCCAAAAGCGGAGCCTTTGTGGCTGGCTATACCTTCCAGGTCTATCGTCTGCTGGCCCAGCTGCTGCAGGTAGGGGAGCAGGTCTGTTTTGCCGGTACCTGTCAGTCCGCCGAGTATCAACAGGGGGCGTTCCAGCTCAAACTGCTCCTGCATGAGGCGGCGATAGGCTTTGTAGCCTCCCTGGAGCAAATGTACCTGGAAGCCCGCGAAGTCAAGGAGCCAGGCCATGGCACCACTTCGCATGCCGCCACGCCAGCAATGCACCAGGATTTCCTTTTGTGGTGCCAGCTTTTCGGCTTCCTGCACATAGCGCGACATCTTCGGGCCGAACAGGTCCAGCCCGATCAGTACGGCCGGGTCGTGGCCCTGCTGCTTGTAGGCTGTGCCTATCCGGGCGCGCTCGTCATCCGAAAAAATAGGAAAACTGAGTGCCTGCGGCATGTGGCCGGCCTCATACTCCTTGGGTGCCCGTGCATCGAGTACCGGCAGCTGTTTCGCCTTCTCCAGAAATTCCTGTATGGATATGCTGTTTATCACGGTTATTTAAGCTGACGCAGGTATAGCTGGACCGTGTTTTCCAGCCCAAAGTATAAGGCATCACAGATCAGGGCGTGCCCGATGCTTACCTCCAGCAGCCCGGGCAGCGTGTCCTTCAGGTATTTCAGATTGTCCAGGTCCAGGTCGTGGCCGGCGTTGAGGCCGATGCCAAACTCCTGCGCCCTTTTGGCTGCAGCCAGGTAGGGGGCGATGGCTGCCTCGCGGTTGGCGTGGTATTGCTGGGCGTAGGCCTCGGTGTAGAGTTCTACCCGGTCTGTCGCAACCTGGGCAGCGCCTTCGATCATTTTTTCAACCGGATCTACAAAGATAGAAGTGCGGATACCCAGTTCCTTCAGCTCCAGGATCACATCGGTCAGAAAATCCTTGTGCTTGAGCGTATCCCAGCCAGCATTGGAAGTGATGGCATCCGGCGCGTCGGGCACCAGGGTCGCCTGGGCAGGGCGGGTCTCTTTTACCAGTTTCAGAAAATCAGGCGTTGGATTTCCTTCGATATTAAATTCTGTTGTAACGACTTCTTTCAGATCGTATACATCGCGGTAGCGGATGTGGCGCTCGTCGGGGCGGGGATGCACGGTGATGCCTTCGGCTCCGAAGCGTTCGCAATCTCTGGCCGCCTGTACTACATTGGGTCTGTCGCCACCGCGTGCATTCCGCAGCGTAGCTATTTTGTTTATATTTACACTCAGTTTGGTCATGGGTATGAATGTTATTGCCAGCAGGGCTTTTCTATTTAATGTGTACGGAGATACTAAATTAGTTGATTTTTGCTT
>NZ_JSYF01000515.1:0-5647 GCF_054824225.1 Pontibacter sp. HJ8 | reverse complement strand
AGCTTGTCAAGTGCTGCTGCGTCGAAGCCTTCCATTGGAGTAGCGTCTACGCGCTCAGCGGCTGCGGCTACCAATCCGGTACCGAAAGCGATGTATGCCTGGCGGGCTGCCCAATTGTAGTTCTGTTCCTGTGTTTTGCTTTGAGCCATTTGGAGCAACTGGTTCTTGAAATCGGCCAGCGCCTCTTCCGGCATGTTGCGCACAGCCGCAGTATGCTGGATGTAGTCTTCGATGTGGGCCGGGGTAACATCGTCCCAGGCCGCAAATACTAGCAGGTGGGAGCTTTCCTCTATCTGAGGCTGGTTATAGGCGATCGGCCTGATCTGCTTCTTCAGTTCCTCGTCCTCAATCACCAGTACCGTGTAGGGCTGCAGACCCATGGAAGAAGGAGCCATGCGGATCGCCTCCAGTATGGTTTCAACTTTCTCAGATGGCACACGCTGGCCATTCATTCGCTTGGACGCATAGCGCCATTCCAGTGTTTCTAGGATATTCATGTCTATACAACAGTTAATTTGCTAGTAATGTTTCATAACTAGGTTACTTTTAGTAACTCAAAATTATTGATTACATTTGAGTCCGGCAAGCAGGCACCCAAACAGCACCTAGTATCATGGAAGTAACTAATAGTGAGAATCAGCAACTTAACATGCAGGAAAAATTAGAGAAAGTTATTTTTACCCGGACGGAGGTGGAGGTTTGCTGCCCTATTAAGGATGTATTGGCCCGGTTTGGTGACAAATGGTCTATTTACACCATCCTGACGCTGGGAAACCAGGAGAAGCTCCGTTTCAACGAGCTCAAAAGTTCGATTGCAAGCGTGTCGCAGCGGATGCTGACCGTCACCCTGAGATCGCTGGAAGAAGACGGGCTTGTGAGCAGAGCCGTTTACCCGGAAATACCGCCGCGGGTAGAATATGCCCTGACGCCCCTCGGGAAAAGCCTGTTGCTGCAACTCCTGCAACTGGCAGACTGGGCCAAACTGAACAGCAACCAGATCCTGGAAGCCCGTGAAAGGTATGGGAAGAAGGCGCAGTCAGCCGTTTAACGAGCCTACTACGCCGGAACGGACCTCCCAGCGTCTCCCAATCCGCGGGTATCTGAAATCTATTTCCGGCTATACCTGAGACTGCTTTTTACCATAGCCTTTGCCCCGGACACTCGCGGGATTCCGCTAGTTCCGAAGCGCCCGCAGGTATAGCTCGGCACAGGCCAGGGCGTCCGAGAGGGCGTCGTGGTGGTTGAGCTGGATCTTATGTTCGCGGCAGAGGGTGGCCAGGTCTTTCTTGTAAATCTTAAGCGTGCATTGCTGCTGGTAGGTAGGCTGCTCGACCCGGTAGTAGTCGAGGGTATGGCGGAGGCAGCTGAAGTCGAACGCGCCGTTATGGGCTACCACCGTCTGGTTCTCTATGTAAGATTTTATTTCATTCCAGACTGATTTGAAGGTAGGCGCATGGCAGGTATCCTGTGGACGAATCCCATGGATCTCGATGTTGCGGTAGAAGTAAGCATTGTCCGGGGGGCAAACCAACTTGTTGATCTTCTCGGTTATCTGACCGTTTTCAATGCGCACCAGGCCGACCTGGCAAATGCTCCAGCGCTTGCCTTGCGCCGTTTCAAAATCTATCGCGGTAAAGGTATGACTCATAAAAGGGTTGGGGTGATACTTCCGGCAAAGGTACGTTTTTTTACCCTTCTACAGCAGCAAGGTATCGATGCGATGCGCCTGCACCATGTTTTCGCAGGAAGACCAGCTGAAAATTGTGAAACGGCCATCCTGGGAAGCCACCAAGGCCAATGCATCGCGCTGGTCGTGCACGAACTGAGCCGCTGACAGATGCCGGGTACCGCCGCTTTGTGCCGGTTGGTCGATCACCGCATCTCCGCCTACAATCGGTTCCGTCACCATAATATTCTCAACCGGTGCGCTGCCTTCACTTCTTTTTATTTTAGCACCGAAGCCGAACAATTCATATTTGTCACTGATGATGGTGGCGCCATCCACTGCTGTCAATCCGGCAATGGTATCCACCGCCCGGTTCACGTCATCCTGCCAGCCATACTCCTGGTCGGTTTCTTTCTGCTGCACCAGGTCCGCCAGTTCGCAGAACGCCGGGCCGACGGAATACTTCATCGGGTGGCGGATGGAATGGCGCCAGTTTTCAGTGCCGGCAGGTACCACCAGCAGGATACCTCCTTTTTGGTGCGCCCGCATCGACACAGCCAGCTGTACCAGTATGTTCAGCGACTGATTCCAGGCAGAAAGCGAGCTGAAGCCGAGCAGGGAGCTAAGCAGGTCGGGGCAATCGGGTAGCTGCGCATTCGGGTCTTTGATGATCTTGACCTGATCGCCCATAAGCACCGCTACATTCACAAACTTGCCAAAGCCATCGCGGCGGCGGTGCTTGATCACCATTAAGCCTGGCTCCGGCACATCCAGCACAAAGCAAAAATTAGGGATGGTGCGTGTGGTGCCCCATATGTAGAGGTAATCGTTTTCATGCCATACTCCCAGGTGAATGCCCGGACGCTCCACACCGGGTCCGAGCTTGGTCAGGACACTGGAGGATAAGGTCAGGTGATGCTCAAATAGGAGTGGCTGCTCAGCCTGTGCGGGCGGCAGGTAGGCGAGTGAGATTTTGGGAGAATGCCCTTCTTCGCGACGTAAACTGGCCCAAAAGGCGGCGTCTATCATCGTTTCTATGATCTCGGCCTTGGGTTCAGCTGCAAGATTATCCTCCCCGCGCGCCTTTGCCCCGGCAATCTGACCGGCAAAATGCCCCTCCATGATCTTGGCTACTGCCCGGGCTGCCTGGTATGTTGATTTGCCGATCATATTTTCTTTCCTGTTGAATACAATTACACGCGAAACCGAAGGTCCGTGTCTGCTGCTTTCAGTAGTTGTCCTACCACCTGTACTCCATTTTTGGCAGGAGCGTTGAGGTGCTGGTCAGCAGATGGGTATAAAAGCAGGATTATTTACGGTGTCTTTTTACGATAAGCACGCTGTTGGCCACGGCACGCTCGCCTTTCTGGTCGTAAACCTTGTTGTCGCTCGGGTAGTTGACGATGCCCTCCGTGCCTTTGCCTTCGATCCACATCGTAGTGGAGCCGCCACCGTCGAGGTTGAGGGCTTCGGTGCAGCCCAATGCCTGCATGAGCAGGGCCAGTTCTTCGTTCGACATGCCCTGGGCCTCTGCGGAGCGCCCGTCCACGGTTACCAGCAGCAGGTGATTGTCTTTGGTGATACCGATCGCGGTTCTCGGGTGCCGGTTTGTGTTGAAGGCCTGCTGCACCATGGTTTCCTTTTCGCCGCCAAACACCAGCAAGGGGCCTGAAGATAACACGTCAGGTATAGCCGTCGATTCCCAGCCGGCTTCCGGCTTCCGGATGATCTGCGGTTTACCGGCTGCGTCTACGGCGATGGCTGCATTCTCGCGGTAAGCTGCCATCTGCGGTGTGGTGCTGGCATTTACCTGACCTCCAGTCCTAAAAAAATTCACCGAGCCGCCATTCTTTACATCGAAGTAAGAGCCGTTGATAGCGGCGAGAGCGTTTTGCTCCCGGGCAAAGGTGCTGGTCTTGATGCGGGTAGAGTCGGAGTAGGCAAAGCTCAGCGCTATACCTGCCTTGCGCAGGTTTATGTCCAGCACACTAATGCTTTGGCGGGAGTCAAACAGGCCGTTGCCATGATAGTACTTCCAGCGCATGCCGCGGCTTACTTTTTCGGTCTGCCAGTGCTTTCTTTGGAGCGCCTGGTCCAGGCCGGTCTGCTGCGCTATACCTGGCGACTGGGCGAGGACTGGTATAGGTTGGGCGCTGGTTAATAGCAGACTGAAGAGGAAGGGGAGCAGGAAGATCTTTTTCATGTGGGATAAGTGTGAAAGAAGGTATAGGGTGCAGCTAATATAAGGGGAAGGAAGGAATTGTGAAACTTTAATGTTTGCACACGGAAGTCGCTGGTGGGAGATCTCACAACCGATCTTCGGGACATCCTTAGCCCCGTGTACGGGTAGGGTCATCGTGAAAACAAGTGCAAAACAACTCTGTCATTCTGTAAAGAATCTTGTGAGAAGGGAGGTTAAGCCTGTCTTACTTGCCACCAAGATCCTTTCAGGATGACAAGAAACAGGTGACAATAAAGAGAATGAAATGCCTTATCATTTGCAGGTATACACGGGTTAGGAAATCCGCAGCAGCCTTAGATTTGGATTAGGATGTCCGGTTCAGCTCGCGTCCTACGCGAGTCACAGACTCGGCCTTATCGGCAGGGCACGGAAATAATTCCCGCGCCAGAAAAAGAGGATGAAACAAACCAGCCTTCCCGGGAAGTTCCAGCCTATACCACTCGCTACCAGGATCCTTACAGGATGACAAAAGAAGCGATAGGCTGGTCACTCGTGCGTAAGCCAAGCCTATACCTGTTCAAACATTCGATAGGTCTTCTCAAGCCTGGCGAAGACGCGAACCTGCACAATAAGTACTGTACTATAACTGCCGGAACACGTCTATAAATAAAAAGCCTTCTACCCGGAGGCAAGCCGAATGCTTGTACTCCCGGGGAGAAGGCTTTCAGGTATAGCCAGGGTTTAGTCTGCCAGCACTTCCTGTTCTGTAGTAGCTGCGACAGGCAGCAGGGAGCCAAAAGGCAAAGCCAGCAAAGGCACCAGGGGATGCGCCGTGATCCTGCCGGTGATGCTTTTATCGAGCAGCCTTTCAATGAAAGTATGCTTTTGCGGGAGCAGCACCAACAGGTCGGCACCCTTTTCCTGAATAAACTGCTGGATACCGGCTGCTACATCTTCCACAACGTCGAAGGAGACTTCGTAGGAAACGCCTTCCAGTTTTCCAGCGATGTTTTCCAGGGCGGGGCGGGCATCGAATTTTACCTGTTGCTCTTTGTTTCTGTACAGGTGCAGCACGTGGAGTTTGGCTTCGCAGGCCAGGAGAAAATCGCGCAGCAGGTGCAGGTCAATGCCAGCAGGCAATTTGCTCAGGTTAACGGCAAAAACAACCGACTTGAATGGCGTAAAGGTTACTCCCTTTGGGATGGCCAGCACCGGTACCAAACTGGCCTGCATCACCGAAATGGTTGTGCTTCCCAGCACCGCCTGGCTGATGTAACCGCCTCCCTGCATGCCCATAATAACCAGGTCCACCTGATACTCTTCAAGGGCTTTGAGAATCAGCTCAAACGCAGTGCCCATTTTGGCAACTGAGCGGATGCTGATCTTGTCGTATCCTGTGGTTCCGTTCGGTATGTTAGCTTTTCCGGCCAGTTCCTGCCTGGTTGTGCGGGCAAATGCGGCAAGTTCTATTTTGCGGGCTTCTTCCAGCGCCAGCACCACATCTGCCACATCGTAGGCGGCAGGAGGAGAGGTGACCGGGAAGAAGGCATGGAAAAGAATGATTTCCGAACCGGTCATGCGGGCTGTTTCAAGGGCGTATGAAAGTGCATTTTGCGAATTGTCGGAGTAATCGATGGGGACCAATATAGTTTTCATGGTGCTGATCTTATGGTAAGGTCGTGCCAAGGCGCTGTTGCCTTGTACTTGTTTTCAAAGTTACAACATTGTTTCAGAAAAAAGAATGTTGCCCGTCACCCGGAAAAATGAGTTTTATCAGCTTTTAAACAAAAAAGGCTGCC
>NZ_JSYF01000514.1:0-1541 GCF_054824225.1 Pontibacter sp. HJ8 | reverse complement strand
GAGACTGCCTAGCTTGATATGCGGCAATAATTCTTCTTCCAGCAGGTCAGCCCACGTGTTCAGGTATAGCACCACATCCTGCCGAACATTGTGCTTCAGGTAGCGTTGCGCTGCAGGAAGTGCCTGGAGCACGTGGGGGTGCGAGAGCCGCTCCAGGTGTTCCAGGTCGTCGGTGCTCAGGCCGAAGGCCAGCATTTCATCGATGATCTGGTCCATCGGCAGGCCGCTTTGGAGGCAGTAGTCCCGGAGTTGCTCCCGCCAGTCGCCGTGCCGTCCCATGGCAGCCCCATGAATCTGCCCTTTGCTGTACTGGGTGATGGTCTGGGCTAGGTGGCCGCAGTTGCAGCTGCCCATATGTCCCCATTGGTACTTGTCTCCTTTGGCCAGCCGCTGAGCAGTATGCCGGATGGCCTGAACCAAATGCACTGAACTTCTTGCCATGACGCTCTAAACTTGAATGTAAATGATAAACCGGCAGGTATAGCCTGTAGTATATAAGCGTGATCCGCGAGGAAATGTTTACCCGACACAGCCCCGATTTTTAAACCAGCCCTTGCTTCAGTAACTTTATACCCATTCGTTCCGCCCCAAAGTATACCTGTCATGCGCTTACAGACTTTATTTGCAACGTTCATTTTCCTTTTGTTTTGCCTTCTGCTGAATCCTGAAACGTCTCGTGCCCAGATCCTGAATATTGAACAAGCCCGCGAGGACCGGGACACAGTAAATTACCTGACCGGAAAAGCAGGCTTGAACTTTTCCCTGTATAACCGGAATGCCGGGAAAAACAACCCCAACAACTTCCTGCAGTTAACTTTTACAGGCGACCTGGCCTATGTATCTGTGAAACACAGTTACCTGCTGCTCAACTACTACAACTACCTGCTCGTGAATTACGATACCCGGGAGCAGCGCAATACGGTTGCCAGCAACGGCTACTCCCATTTCCGGGTCAATCTGATGCGGCAGCAGAAGCTCTCCTATGAACTGTTTACCCAATACCAGGCCGACAGGGCCCGGGGGCTGGAAAGGCGGGTGCTCAGTGGAGGCGGCCTCCGGCTGGCAATTCACAAAAGTGAAAAATCCGCCATCTTTGCCGGTTCCGGTTTCATGCTCGAGCATGAGACGTGGAAAGATCCGGAGCAGGATGACCTGAAACATGTTTCCAATCTACCCAAGTCCACCAACTATATCAGCCTGAAGACGAAACTAGGCGAACTGGTAGAAACCAATAACATAGCGTATTATCAGACAGGGTATGACCCGGAAATCGGGCGACTCAGAAACCGGATAAGCGGGGAGGTAGGTATTCAGGTAAAACTAAGAAGTAACATCGCCCTCCGGACCAATTTCAATTGCACGTACGAAGACAGGCCTATCGTACCGGTTACGCGTTTTGTTTACGCCATTACCAATGGCATACAGGTTGGTTTTTAGGACGATAGCGGTCCTATACCTGGCAGGTTGGTACATTCTCCGGAATAAATAATCAGTCTATATATCAATATTTTTTAATATTGATGCGGTATTCTTAAACAAAG
>NZ_JSYF01000513.1:0-708 GCF_054824225.1 Pontibacter sp. HJ8 | reverse complement strand
AAGTAGTTAGCGCCTGAAATTGTACTTGTGCACCCGAGAGGATTCGAACCCCTAACCCTCGGAGCCGAAATCCGATATTCTATCCAATTGAACTACGGGTGCTCGTCGTGTTGCAAAAATAGGAAGAATGCGTTAAAAAGGAAATTTTAGGGGTAAAAATTATAGCGGCCTGATGTGCTTCGGTTAGGTATAGTTCTGAATAGTTTCGTTAACTCGTTAGCACCTAAAACAATAGCAAGGGATTTTGAGTTAACAAATAATGATTTAAAAACGCTTAATAGAGTTCAGAAAGGTATGGAAAAGCTATATACGGCAGAAGTAACTGCCACAGGAGGCCGTCGTGGCCATGTAATCTCATCAGACGGCGTAATTGATATGCCCCTTTCTTTGCCTGAAGGTCTGGGCGGTGAGAAAGGAAAGTCTAACCCGGAGCAGCTGTTTGCAGCAGGTTATGCAGCCTGTTTCCAGAGCGCACTGCTGGTGGTAGCCGGCAAGCATCATATACGGCTCAATCCGGAGTCTACTGTAAAGGCTCACGTGGACCTGCTCAAAGACGAAAACGGGGGCTATGGACTGGGTGTGAAACTGGAAGTAGAGTTAAAAGGGCTGGATAAAGAAAAAGCAAAACAAATGGTAGACGAAGCCCATGAAATCTGCCCATACTCTGTAGGCACCCGTGGCAACATAGATGTACAGCTTGAAGTGGTT
>NZ_JSYF01000063.1:0-27224 GCF_054824225.1 Pontibacter sp. HJ8 | reverse complement strand
CGGCTTTTTTTATTTGTTTAACGGGGCCGGGCCTGTTTCAATAGATAGTTTTCTGGAGCGCCGGCGACATCAAATCCAAAAACAAAGCGTATTCGTTAACTAAATGTTAACTCACATCCCATTTATGAAAATCAAACATCTCCTGCTGTTGCTTGGCCTCTGCCTCAACCTGGGTTGCGCTTCTGTGGCCACCAAATCAAAGTCTGCTGCGGACGAGCGCTATAGCTTTACCATCGACCTGACACAGGTAAAAAATGACAAAATTCAGGTGACCATGCAGGCGCCGGCTATCAAGCAGGACTCGATCATCTACAACATCCCTAAAATAGTGCCCGGTACCTATTCGGTTTCAGATTTTGGCAAGTACATCTCCTCCTTCACCGCCTACGACGCGAAAGGAAATACCCTGCCGGTAGAACAACTCGATACCAACCGCTGGCGCATCAGCAATGCCACCAACCTCGACAAGGTCACGTACTGGACCGACGATACCTTTGATGCAGCAAAGCGGGAGGACGTTCTTTTTGAGCCGGGCGGCACCAACATTGAAGAAGGCAAAAACTTCCTGATCAACACCTTCGGTTTTATCGGGTATTTCGATGGCCTCAAGCAGGTGCCGTATGAACTGACGATCACCAAACCACAGGGCTTCTACGGGTCCACCCCGCTCAAAGCCGTGTCGACTACGGCCACCTCGGATACCTACCTGGTACCCAACTATGTAGAGCTGGCCGATTCGCCGCTGATGTACAACAAACCGGATACCACCGTACTCAACCTGGGGGAAACAAAAGTGCTGGTGTCGGTCTACTCACCTTCGGGCAAAGTCACCTCCCGGCCCATTGCCGACAACATCCAGGATATACTCGAAGCGCAGCGCAGTTACCTGGGCGGCACCCTGCCCGTCGATAAGTACGCTTTCCTGATCTATGTACCGGAAAAGCCAGGCAAATCCGGCTCTTACGGAGCACTGGAGCACGCCAACTCTTCGGTCTATTACCTGCCCGAAATGCCGGAAGACCGCTTCAACAGCACCATGCGCGATGTGGCAGCCCATGAGTTCTTTCATATTGTTACCCCGCTGTCCATCCACTCCGAAGAGATTCACAACTTCGACTTCATCAACCCGAAAATGTCGAAGCACCTGTGGCTGTATGAAGGCGTAACGGAGTACTTTGCCTCGCATGTGCAGGTATACGAGGGCCTCATCCCGCTGGAGGAATACCTGGAAAAGGTGCGCGAGAATATCTATACCTCCCGGGACTACTACAACGACTCACTGGCTTTTACCGAAATGAGCGCCAAGGTGCTGGACAAATATGAGAAAGAGTATGGCAACGTGTACCAGAAAGGCGCCCTCATCGGGCTGGCCCTCGACATACAACTGCGGGAGCATTCAGCCGGCAAAAAAGGGTTGCGCGACCTGATGCAGGAGCTCTCCAAAACGTATGGCAAGGACCGACCTTTCAAGGACGAGGAATTGTTCGATAAGATCACCGAGCTTACCTACCCGGAAATACGCACTTTCTTTGCGCGGTATGTGGAAGGTCCCGAGCCGCTTCCCCTGCAGGAGCTTTTTGACAAAGTAGGTATACGCTATGAACCCATCTCCAAACAGCTGGTCAATTCCTACGGTGGTTTTGTGCCGGGGTATGACAAAGAAGCCGATAAGATCACCGTAGCAGAAACCGATGAGATGGATGCGTTCGGCAAAAAAATGGGATTTAAGGAGGGGGATCAGCTGCTTGCCTTCAATGGAAAGGAAATCACGCCGCTCAACATCCGCGAGATCATAGGAGAAGAACTGCAGCAGGCGAAGCCGGGCAGCAAAATTGAGTTCACCGTAGGCCGCGAAGATGGCAAAGGCACGGTGCAACCCAAAAAACTGACAGGCAAGGTAACCCAGGTATCCCGCGAAGTCCTGCATTTGCTGACGCCGGAAGAGAACCCGACCCCGCAGCAACTCCAGCTCCGCGCCGCCTGGCTGAACAACAACATCCAGTAGCCGGATAAATCCTGCCTGGCTACCTGCCCGGCAGGATTTATCCGAAGCTATTTTCACCTCCTATACCTACCAGCCCGGCAGCCGCAAACAGGCTGGCGGTTGCCGGGCTGACTTCTGTACCTTCGCCCGGTTTTCACAGAAACAATCACCCGCTTCCCGGGTTTATCCTGCAGTTCAGTATGATTTATTATCTTTGTTTCTCAATTAGCTGATTTGCACTTTGTTAGTAATACCACTCCCTTCCATACCTTTCCCGGCCCTCGTAGTATACCTGCTACCGCTGCTCTGCCTTGTATTTCCGGAAGCGATGGCCCAGCGCAGCTATATCCTTAGTGGCTATGTGCGGGCGGCAGAAAGCAAGGAGGCCCTCGTCGGGGCCACGGTAGCTGTACCCAGTCTGAGGCTGGGCACTGTAACTGACGAGAAGGGGTTCTACAGCCTGCAACTGCCTGACGGAGACCACACCCTGCAGGCGACCTACATTGGCTATGCGATCACTATCCGCCCTATTACAATACGGGGCAGCAACCAGACCCTCGACATACAGATGGCCTCCGGCAACAGCCAGCTGCAGGAAGTGCTGGTGGAAGCCAACACACTCCAGCAGAAGCTCAACGACAACCGGATGAGTGTAGAGCTGCTCACCACGAAAGAAGCCAAACTGCTGCCCGCTCTTTTCGGCGAAGTGGACCTGCTCAAGACGCTGCAGCTCAAACCCGGAGTGCAGTCGGGGGGCGAAGGAGCTTCCGGGCTCTATGTGCGGGGGGGCGGCCCTGACCAAAACCTGGTGCTACTCGATAACGCGGTGGTCTACAATCCGTCTCACCTGTTCGGATTTTTCAGCGTGTTCAACCCCGATGCCATCGAAAGCGTGGAGCTTTACAAAGGAGGATTTCCGGCCCAGTTTGGCGGCAGACTCTCTTCGGTCGTGGATGTGCGTATGCGCGAGGGCAACAAGGAGCGCATTACGGCCACAGGCGGGCTCGGGCTTATTGCCTCGCGCCTTACCGTAGACGGCCCTCTCGTCAGGGATAAATCGTCCTTCCTCCTTTCCGGCCGCCGTACCTACTTCGATATTTTTACGCGCCAGATAAACCGCCTGCAGGAAGACAGCAAGGATTATAGCCCTATCCCGGATTATTACTTCTATGACCTCAACGGCAAGGTCAATTACAAACTGGGCGAAAAGGACGAACTCTTTCTGAGCGGCTACTATGGCCGAGACTTCTTCGGATTTGAAGATGAGGATTTCACCTTCGGCTTCGACTGGGGCAACAAAGTGGGTTCCTTGCGCTGGCAACACAAATTCAATTCCCGCCTGCAGGCCAATACCACCCTTTCCGGCTCCAGCTACGAGTATAACATCAAGAACAAGATCGATGTTTTCAGCTTCAACCTCACGTCTGATATCCGGGACATCAGCTTAAAAACGGATTTTGACCTGATCCTGAACAAGGGGCACAACCTGCAGTTTGGCGCCCAGGCCACCCGGTATCAATTTACGATCGGGCGCCTTAACTTCGACTCCGACGACGACCGCCTGGCTTTTGCCTCGGGTAGTGACTACGAAGCGACAGAAGCCGCCGCGTATGTGGCCGATGACTTTCAGGTCAGCTCCCGTTTATCGCTTAACTATGGCCTGCGCTTTTCGGGCTTCCACAGCGGCGGCAAGACCTATACCGGCCTCGAACCGCGTGCTTCTGCCAAATACAACCTCACGGAGCGTACGGCCCTCAAAGCCAGTTATGCCAGCATGATGCAGTACATCCACCTGGCCGCGAACTCCGGTGCCTCGCTGCCTACCGATATCTGGTACCCCTCCAACAACTATGTCAGGCCACAGCGCTCCCAGCAGGTAGCCGCCGGCATCAGCCATCTGCTGGGCAAGGGGCGCTACCTGCTCACCAACGAGGTATACTACAAGTGGATGAACCGCCAGCTCGACTTCCGCGACGGGGCCAACCTGTTCGTGAACGACAGCCTGGAGCAGGAATTCCTGTTTGGCAAAGGGGAAAGCTACGGCAACGAGATCTACCTGGAAAAAATTTCAGGCAAAACCACCGGCTGGATCGGCTACACCCTCTCCTGGACCTACCGCACCTTCGACGGGATCAACGAAGGCCGCCGTTTCCCGACCCGCTACGACCGGCGCCACGACCTGAGCATCGTGCTGCTGCACAAGCTGAGCAAGCGCGTCAGCCTGACCGGAGCCTTTGTGTATGGCACCGGCAATGCTTTTTCACTGCCGGTCGCGCGCATCGCTTTTCAGGATGTGGAGGGCAAGAATGCGACAGTGGTACCCGTTTACAGCGACCGCAACAGCTTCCGGCTGGCAGCCGTCCATCGGCTGGATCTGGGCCTTGTGCTCAAGCTGCGCCCCAGGAACGGGGAATCGGACCTGACCTTCAGTGTCTACAATGCCTACAACCGGCGCAATCCTTACTTTGTATATTTTGAGCAGGTGAAGGACGAGAACGATGAAGAAACGTTGACTTTTCAGGGCAAGCAGGTTTCCCTGTTCCCGGTCATCCCCTCGGTTACCTATAATTTCAAATTCTGATGAAGAAGACGCTATCCCTGTTCCTGCCCCTGCTTGTGTTGCTGCTACAGGCCTGTGATCTTGAAAAAGACGTGGACATCGACCTGCCGCCCCACGAGTCGCAAATGACGGTGGAGTGCTACCTGGAACCCGGCCAACAGTACCGGGCTACCATACTGGAAAGTGTGAGCTACTTTGAAGAGCCGCGGGTGCCGCTGGTGCGCGATGCCAGGGTATACCTGATACACAACGGCCGCAGGATAGAGCTTGACTTCGGACCCTACCTGGAGGAGGAAAGCGGTAAGTATTATACCCACCACTCAGAAGAGGTTTTTACGGGAAAGCCGGGAGATGTGTATTTCCTGGAGGTGAAGGACGAAAAAGGCCGCATGATAACGGGCTCCACCACGATTCTGGACCGGGTCCCGATTGACACCATTGAGTGGAAATTCAACGAAAAAGAGAAGGCCTACCTGCTGACCTGGTTTCAGGATGATCCGTCTCAAAACAACTTCTACCGCTACATGATCAACCGCGACAGCCTGGAACGCTCGTCGAGCCGGGATTTCGTGTCTTCTGACGAGCTGACCAACGGCAAGCGTGTCTCGTACGGCACGGCCTATGACTTTGAGAAGAACGATACGCTCATTATTTCGCTTTACCATGTCGAGGAGCAGTACCACGACTTCCTGGGCTCTATTTCGGATGCCAAAAATGCCAACGGCAATCCTTTCGCCCAGCCCTCCAGAATAAAATCAACGGTGAAGGGCGGGATCGGCGTCTTTACTAACCTGGCCTACGACCGCAAGACCGTCATCATACAGTAATCCCCGATTCGCATTTGCCGGTCGCCGGCAGGTATAGCCGGCTTCGAAAACAGCAAAAGGCGGAACTGTAGGAGCAGTTCCGCCTTTTGCTGTTTTGAGGGATAGCCCCGGTTTCAGGTATAGCATGCTCTTACTGCAGCCGGATCAATTCCCGGATCAGCATCGTCATGCGGGGCTCGGCGATGGCCGCTGCCGCCAGTATGTCTGCCAGGTTTACTTTTTTGATACGGTCCGGTGTTCCCATGTCGGTGATGACCGAGATGCCGAAGATCTTCATGCCCATGTGGCGGGCAGCGATCGCTTCCGGCACGGTAGACATGCCCACGGCATCGGCGCCGATCCGGGCGATGTAAGCATACTCCGCTTTTGTCTCCAGCATGGGGCCCGGCACGCTGGCGTATACGCCTTCGCGCAGGTCAAAGTCCGCGTCTTCGGCAATCACCATGGCCTGCCGCACCATGTGCTCATCATATACATCGCTCATATCGGGGAAGCGGGGTCCCAGTTCATCCAGGTTCTGGCCGATGAGCGGGTTGGAAGGCTGCAGGTTAATGTGGTCGGTGATCACCATCAGGTCCGAAGTGTTGAAGGACGGGTTCAGTCCGCCGGAGGCATTGGAGATGAACAGCTTCTGCACGCCCAGCAGCTTCATCACGCGCACCGGGAACACGACCTGGTGCATGGTGTAGCCTTCGTAATAATGGAAGCGCCCCTGCATCACGACCACACGCCGGCCGGCCAGTTGCCCGAAAATCAGGCGGCCTGAGTGGCTCTCTACCGTAGAAACAGGGAAGTGCGGAATATCAGCATAGGAAAGGCTGTGTTCGATCTCTATCTCGTTTACCAGTGCTCCTAATCCCGTACCCAGTATGATCCCGAACTCGGGAGCGAATTGACCGGTTTGGGCCTGTATGAAAGAAGCGGATTCTTGTAGTTGCTGCATCATATGCGTTAAGGTATGAATGTGGTATGTGTGCTTGTAGCCTTTTGACTGCGCGAAATAGGGTATTTAAAATGACACAGGAAATGATCTGCATCATCTGTGTCTCCTCATACGCACATTTGCCCTGAGCGGCATCAAAAGGAACTCCTGCCGGCAAGTTGCAAAAAAAGAAACTGTCCTAAAACAAAAAGCTCACTGACCTGACGCCAGTGAGCTTTCGGATAAGTTAATCAGATAAAGAAGTGGCGGCTATACCTGCAACCACACGTTGTTACACTATTGTATGCTCAGTTCGTACGGCATGCGGGCCTGTATCCCCTGCATGTTCTCGACTTTCTTATACATCTGGTAGAACGGGTATAGCTCCCCCAGTTCGGCCTTCACGGCACTTTGTCTTACCTGCGCACCGGCATCACCGAACATCTCCTCCACGAAAGACTTGCGGCGTGGCAGTTCCTTCAGGCGGTAATCATCGGCTATACCTACTCTGGCAGCTGCTATTTCGATCGCCTTCTCCAGGCCACCGTGCACATCGACCAGGTTACGTTCTTTTGCCTCTATACCTGACCACACACGACCCGATGCATACTGCTTCAGCTCGTCCTGCGTCATGCCTCTTCCGTCTGCTGCTTTCTGGGTGAATACTTCGTAGATCTTGTTGATCTCACGCTGCACGATGTCCTGCTCAAACTGCGTCATCGCGCGTGTGACAGTCGGCATATCGGAGTGCTTGCCCGTGCTCACACGGTCTACCGTAATCCCCATTTTGTTTTTCAGGAAGCCTTCCATGTTGGGCACTATACCGAATACGCCGATGCTGCCGGTGATCGTGTTCGGATGGGCTACGATCGTATCGCAGCCCATGGCCATGTAATAGCCGCCGGAGGCTGCCATATCCGACATAGAAGCGATAACAGGCTTCACTTTCCGGGTTTCCTGTATCTCTCTCCACATCACATCGGATGCCAGCGCGCTGCCACCCGGTGAGCTGATGCGCAGCACGACAGCCTTCACGTTCTCATCCTGGCGGGCGTTGCGCAGGGCTTCGGCATAGCGCATGCTGCCAATGTTGTCTTCGTCGCCTTCGCCATCCACAATGTCGCCTTCTGCATATATGACCGCAATCCGGTTCTTGGACGTGCTGCCTTTCTCTGTGTCAGCCGCTTTCTTATACTTGGCCAGGCTCACCAGCTGCAGCTTTTTGTCTTTCTCAATGCCCGCCTGCTCTTTCATGTAGTCGATGGCTTCGTCGTAGTAGCCGATGTCAGTGACCAGACCATATTTCTTGGCATCTTCTGCCTCGCGCACGAGCACGTTGTCTGACACATTCTTCAGTTCCTCATAGGTCTTGCCCCGTGCTTCGGCGATCTTGCGCAGCTGGTAGTCATTGATCGAGTTCAGGAACGAGTTCATCTGCTCCCTGTTTGCCTCGCTCATCTTGTCCAGGAAGAAAGGCTCTACAGCACTCTTGAACTCGCCTACCTTAAAGATAGTGGGTTTGATATCCAGCTTTTCCAGAGTGCCTTTGAAGAAGAAAACCTCAGAGCTGATGCCGTTGAACTCCAGCGTGCCCATCGGGTTGAGGTAGATCTTATCGGCTACGGAAGAGAGGTAATACGCTTTCTCGTTGGTCATATCGCCGTAGGAAACGACAAACTTGCCGGACTTTTTGAAATCGATCAGTTCATCCCGTATCTCTTCCAGCTTGGCCATACCGGCGTCCACGAAGCGCATGTTCAGGAATATGCCTTTTACATTTTCATCGTTCTTTGCCTTGCGGATCGATGCCTTGATCTGATCCAATCCATCGCTGCTGGAAACTCCGAAGTAGGATAAACCGAGTTCGTTGAAAGGGTTGGAAGGGTCCCGCTCCGTGATCTGCTTGTCTAGTTTGAGTTCCAGTACGGAGTTCTCTGCGATGGTCACCTCTCCTTTGGAGGCTGTGCTGGCTACAATGCCGACCATGATCAGCACACCCAGGAAAAAGAATACGAACAGGCCCAGTATGGTTGCCAGTACATATTTCAGGAAGTTTAACATATAGGTAAGGGTTAGGATGTTTTGTTACGATCAGGAGACCTTATGTCTCTCCTACAATATGCGAATTTAGGGCTTATAGTTCATTACAGCAGCCTCTCCGAAGCACTTCTCGACCAATCGAGCCATTTCATAGACCAAAGGTTAATTGCTAAATGGCAACATGGTTAAATTGTTTAATGTTAAATGCTGATTGTTAGGCGCACGATTCGGACAGGCCGCGACCTGTCCCTGCAAGAGCGTATACCTTCTTATCTCTTCAACTCCTAAACTCCCAAACTCCTCAGTACCTGTACTTCTTTCCCCACTGCGCCTGCAGCTGTTTGCGCATTTCGTTTTCGCGGCCGTTCTGGCCGGGCTCGTAGAAGGTGGTGTTGTTGAGCCCGTCGGGCATGAACTCCTGCTGCACAAAATTGCCTTCGTAATCATGTGCATACTTGTAGTTGTTGCCGTAGCCGATCTCCTTCATCAGTTTGGTCGGCGCGTTGCGGATGTGCAGCGGCACAGGCAGGTTGCCGGTCTGCTGCACCATCTGCCGGGCCTGCTTGATGGCCTTGTACGAAGCATTGCTTTTGGGAGAAGTGGCCAGGTATACGGTGCACTGCGACAGGATGATTTCCGCCTCAGGGTAGCCGATCATCTGCACTGCCTGAAAGCAGGAAGTGGCCATAAGCAAGGCGTTGGAGTTGGCCAGGCCGATGTCTTCGGAAGATGCGATCAGTAGCCGGCGGGCGATAAATTTCGGATCTTCCCCGCCTTCGATCATACGGGCCAGCCAGTACACGGCCGCGTTGGGATCCGAACCCCGGATAGACTTGATAAAGGCCGATACCAGGTCGTAGTGCATCTCCCCGGACTTGTCGTAGAGCACGATGTTCTGCTGGGCCACCTGCTTCACCAGGTCGTTGGTGACCACGACCTCCTCGCCCTGCACGCCTTCTGCCACGATCTCAAGCAGGTTGAGGAGCTTGCGCGCATCGCCTCCCGATATGGTCAGCAGCGCCTCGTACTCTTCTACCCGCACCTTCCGGTGGCGCATCCATTCGTCCGAGGAGAGCGCTTTGTCTACCAGTTCGATCAGCTCGTCCTTGCTCAGGTGTTGCAGGATGTATACCTGGCAGCGCGACAGCAAAGCCGATATCACCTCAAAAGAAGGGTTCTCGGTCGTAGCGCCTACCAGCGTCACGGTTCCTTTCTCTACGGCGCCCAGCAAGGCATCCTGCTGCGATTTGTTGAAGCGGTGTATCTCGTCAATGAAAAGCACTGTGCCCTGCCGCTTTTTGGCCTGGTCGATCACTTCCCGGATATCTTTTACGCCGGAATTGATGGCGCTAAGGGCCACGAAAGGCACCTTCATCTGGTTGGCAATGATGTTGGCCAGGGTCGTCTTGCCCACGCCCGGAGGCCCCCACAGGATCATAGACGGAATGACGCCCCCTTCGATGTAGCGGCGCAGGATGCCGTCCGGCCCTACCAGGTGCTTTTGTCCGTAATACTGATCAAGGTTGTGGGGCCGCAAGCGCTCGGCCAAAGGTATGTTGGGGTGAATCATCTGCTCTTTACTTTCTCCGGGATCGGTTTAAAACAAAGCTACGAATTTGAAGGGAAAGAGGTAAATATAAACCCGGTCTTGCAGATTCCTATACCTGATTCCCCTGCATTTGCAAGAAGCGGTGCTCTGTCAGCTCAGATTATCCTTTTCCTTTTTGGTCGTTGGCTCTATTTCATTCTCCCGCTCCAGCTTCTTCCGGATGGCTTTGGTATCCCAGCGGAGCACGGGTATTTCCATGGGGCTGCGTGAAGGGCGCTCATCGCCAAACAGCACCCCCCACTGCTTGAACTGCTCGCTTCTGTCGAATACGACCTTGAGCACGGCAATGATGGGCAGCGACAGAAACATACCGGCTATACCTGCGATCTCACCGCCTACGATCACGCCCACAATGGTGGCCAGCGCATTGATCTTGACTTTGGAACCCACAATGCGCGGCATCAGGATGTTGTTGTCCAGGAACTGGACGGCAGCAATCGTACCCAGCACAGCCACCACCGGCCACAGCTCTTCGGACGAAGCGAGCGTGAGCAGCACCCCGATGATGTTCCCCAGCAGGGCACCCACATAGGGGATCAGGTTGAGAAAGGCGAAGATGATACCGATCAGGAGCGCATGCTTGATGCCGATGATCATCAGGATACCTCCCAGCAACACCGTCATGTACGTGATCTGGATCAGCAATCCGAAGAGGTAGCTTTTGATGATCACCTGCATTTCGCGCAGCGTATCCTCCACTCCCTCGTGGCTATCGCGCGGAAACCACAGAAATACGAAACGCAGCAGCAGGTTCCGGTAAAAGAGCAACAGGAAAATGTAAATGGGCAGCAAACCCAGGAATATAAGTGTCCCGGTTACCCCTCCGGCCAGCCCGCCCAGCAGGGAGCCGGCATAGGTGAGCAGGTTGTTGCTCTGTTCGTTGATAAACTTAAGCTGCTCCTGCGAAGACCAGGGCGTCTTGCTGCCAAGCCATGAGCTCAGGGCAGTCAGGTGCCGCATGACGTTCTTCTGAATAGCCGGGAAATCGCGTATCAGGATGCTGATCTGGGAAGAAAAAAACCAGACGATCAGCCCCAGCGCCACGATAAGAGCCAGCAGGCTCACGCCGATGGCCAGGGCCTCCGGGAACTTCCTGTTCCGGAAAAAGCGGTAAAGCGGCAGCAGCATAATGCTTATAAAAAAGGCCATCAGCAGGGGAGCCAGCAATCCCTTGCCCAGCACTACGATCCAACCCAGAAAAAACAGGCCTGTGATTTCGATGGACCTTCTTACCGTTAACGGTATTTCCTTCATGCAGCGAATGATTTAGAGTATATCCTGATTGTTGCTTGTCCTTATACGATGCAAAAGAAATAAGCACATACCTTTGCAGGTATGAGTAAACAGGTACAGGTGCACGCGGCGCTTTTTCTGGTAGCGCTGATCTACGGAAGCAACTACAGCATCGCCAAGGAGGTGATGCCGGCGTATGTGGGGCCTTTTGGCCTGATCGTGATCCGGGTGGTGTCGGCGGCGCTTTTCTTCGGCATCTTTGCTCGTTTTGTGACGAAAGAGAAAATTGTGGGCAGGGCAGACAACATCCGGGTGATCCTTTGCGGCGTGACCGGAGTAGCCGTGAACCAGCTGTGCTTTTTCGGCGGCCTCAACCTGACGGCTCCCATCAATGCGGCCCTGCTCATGGTCATTGTTCCGGTAGTAGTCCTGATCTTTTCGGCCATGCTTTTGCGGGAGCGCATCGGCCAGCGCAAGATAACAGGTATAGCCCTGGCCTGCCTGGGCGCTTTTCTGCTCATCTATACCTCGCGGGGAGAACAAGCATCGGGCAATCTCTGGGGTGACCTGCTCATTATTCTGAATGCGACTTCCTTCGGCCTCTACCTGGTGCTGGTCAAGCCGCTGATGCAGCGCTACCAAGCCATTACCATCGTCAGCCGCATTTTTTCGGTAGGAGCCGTTTTTGTGATTCCGTTTGGCATGCAGCAAGTGATGGCACCCGCGTACAGCAGTTTCCCGACCTCTATCTGGCTGGCGATCCTGTTTATGGTAATTGCCGTCACCATTCTTGCCTACCTGCTCAACACCTGGGCCCTGCGATATGCCAATCCGTCGCTGGTGGGAGCCTACATTTACCTGCAGCCTGTTATGGCCATCGTGATCGCCATCGCCCTGGGCAAAGACACGTTCACGATGCAGAAAGGCCTCTACGCGCTGCTCATCTTTGCCGGCGTATACCTGGTGAGCCAAACGAAACAACATGCTTTGAAACAGGCTTAAAACCGGGCTGCCAAAGGCTGCTTTTCCGTGCTTATTTTTTACCCGCACGCTGCCTTTTTCCTCTTACGGGCCGCCTTGCCTGCCATACCCTGCCCTCATACGATTTCTAAAAAAATCTAAATTCGCCGGCTTTTTTTAACCTTACAATTCCACTTCTTTCAACCCCTCAATAATTGCCATATTATCAAAACAACATTAATACTTTTATGAAACTGGCAATTTTTATCTTTAGAACCATACAGTCTCTAAGATTAAGACTTTGTTTTTGCAAAAGCATTATCCTAAATTCAGAATTCTGCACTGTCAAGGTGCACCTGAAATTAACAATTCCTTTTGCCGATGAACAACGAAAAAAGAGCACAAAAAGGCTTATACAGACCCGAATTTGAACATGATTCCTGCGGAGTAGGATGTGTCGTCAACCTGAACGGGGAGAAGGCGCATAAGGTGGTAAAAGATGCCCTGACCATGCTCAAAAACATGGAGCATCGGGGCGCCACCGGCAGCGATCCGGAGACAGGAGACGGTGCCGGTATCCTGGTGCAGTTACCCCACGCGTTTTTCCAGCGGGAGCTGAAAGAGTTTGCCGTTGAACTACCTCAGGCGGGCAGGTATGGCGTGGGCATGATCTTTTTTCCGAAGGTATATGAAGTAAGGGAGAAGTGCAGAAAAATACTCAATGCCTGTGCCCGCAAAATGGGTTTTGACCTGCTCGGCTACCGCTTGGTGCCTGTCGACGCGCAGGTACCGGGGCACGGTTCCAAAGCCGTAGAGCCATACATCGAACAGGTATTTCTGCAGCCCAAAGACCCGTCCCTGCACGGGCTCGAACTGGAACGCAAGCTCTTTGTGCTGCATAGCCTGGTCTCGAATGAAGTGCGGCAAAAGATCAAAGGAGAGAACGGCACCTTCTATCTTCCCAGTCTTTCGGCACGCACCATTATCTACAAAGGACAGCTCAAAACCGATCAGCTGGAGCGCTATTACCACGACCTGCGCAACCCGGGCTTCCAATCGGCGCTGGCCATTATCCATTCGCGTTTCTCTACCAACACGTTCCCGAACTGGAAGCTGGCACAGCCTTTCCGCTTTATCGCACACAACGGCGAGATCAACACCATCCGCGGCAATGTGAACAAGATGAAATCCAAGGAGGCGCTCATGTCTTCGCCCTTCTTCACGCCAGAGGAGATGCAATGGCTGCTGCCGGTGACCAACAAGGCCAACTCCGACTCGGCCAACCTCGATGCCATCGTGGAGCTGCTGACACTGGCCGGCCGGCCGCTGCCCCATGTCATGATGATGCTGGTGCCGGAGGCCTGGCAGGATAACCGCCAGATGGATCCGGCGCGCAAGGCCTTTTATAAATACCATGCAGCCATGATGGAGCCCTGGGATGGCCCGGCGGCACTTTTCTTTACCGACGGCAACCAGATCGGCGCTACCCTGGACCGCAATGGCCTGCGCCCGGTGCGCTACTGCATCACGCGCCAGGGACAGCTGATCATGGGCTCCGAAGCAGGCGCCCTGCAGGTAAACCCGGCCGATGTGGTGCAGCGGGGTCGCCTGCAGCCCGGCAAAATGCTGCTCGCCGACATCACTCAAAATAAGATCTACCAGGACGAAGAGATAAAGCAGCTCGTGTGCAGCGACAAGCCCTATTATGACTGGATCCAGCAGCACCGCATCAAGCTGCGCCTTCGGCCAACACCTGCTTTTAGTCTTCCGGCGGTGACGCCCCAGGAGCTCAGGCAACAGCAGAAGGCCTTCGGCTATACCTCCGAAGACCTCAAAATGCTGATCCAGCCGATGGCCGCCACCGGAAAAGAACCGGTAGGCAGCATGGGGTCTGATACGCCCCTGGCGGTCCTTTCACAGCACAGCCAGCACGTAGCCAATTATTTCAAGCAACACTTTGCGCAGGTAAGCAACCCGCCTATCGACCCGATCCGGGAGCGGATGGTCATGTCCCTGTTCACGCGGGTAGGCGAATCGCTCAATATCCTGGACGAAACGCCTGCCCATACCCGGCAGATCCACATCTCGCAGCCCGTGCTCAGCCACGAGGACTTCCACAAGCTGATCAACCTGCAGGCAGAAGGGTTTGATTACCAGAAGCTGGATGCCACTTTCTCGACGTACGAAACAGGCGATCTGCAAAAGTCGCTCGACCGGGTGTGCGCCGAAGCAGAGGCGGCTGTGCGTGCCGGCAAGAAGATCCTCATCATCTCGAACCGGAATGTGCAAAGCCACCGGGCGGCTATACCTGCTTTGCTCGCGGTGGGGGCCGTTCATCACCACCTGATCCGCAAGCGCATCCGTACTAAAACAGGCCTGGTGGTAGAAGCCGGAGATGCCTGGGAAACGCATCACTTTGCCACCATCATTGGCTATGGCGCCAGCGCGGTATACCCTTACCTGGTGTACGACACGATCGGGGCGCTGCACGCGCAGGGAAAACTGGACACGGCCCTGCCCCTCTCCCACCACCTGGCCCAGTATACCGAGGCGGTAGACAACGGGCTATTGAAGATTTTGTCGAAAATGGGCATCAGCACCCTGCAGTCGTACCAGGGAGCCCAGATTTTTGAGTGCCTGGGCTTTGGGCAGGAAGTAATTCACAAGTGCTTTAAAGGGACCGTAAGCCGCCTGGAAGGACTCACATTCGAAGACCTCGAGAAGGAAAGCATCATCCGGCACCAGTCGGCTTTCGGACAGGACGGTATACTGGAAGCAGGCGGCTACTACCAGTGGCGCAGAAGCGGCGAAGCACACCTGCTCTCCCCGCAGATCATCCACCTGCTGCAAAAGTCTACCCGCCTGAACGACTACCTGCTCTACAAAGAGTATTCGCGGACCCTGCGAAAGCACCAGGAAGCGACCATAACGTTGCGTAATTTATTCGAATTCAAGAAACGGCTGTCCGTACCGCTGGAGGAAGTAGAACCTGTCGGAAATATTCTGAAGCGCTTTACCTCAGGCGCCATGTCCTTTGGCTCTATCTCGCATGAGGCGCATACCACTCTGGCCATCGCCATGAACCGCATCGGGGGCAAAAGCAACAGCGGCGAAGGCGGCGAAGACGACGCCCGCTATACCTTAAGACCGAATGGCGACTCCGAACGGTCCGCCATCAAGCAGGTGGCCTCGGCCCGCTTTGGGGTGACGAGCCACTACCTGGCCAATGCCGATGAGATCCAGATCAAGATCGCGCAGGGAGCCAAGCCGGGCGAAGGCGGGCAGCTACCCGGCCATAAGGTAGACCACTGGATTGCCCGCGTGCGCCATTCCACACCGGGTGTTGGCCTGATCTCGCCGCCGCCGCACCACGACATCTATTCGATCGAAGACCTCAAGCAACTCATCTTCGATCTGAAAAACGCCAATCCCAAAGCCCGCATCAATGTGAAGCTGGTAGCGGAAGCAGGCGTGGGCACCATTGCATCGGGTGTGGCCAAGGCAAAAGCCGATGCCATTATGATCTCAGGTGCGGATGGGGGTACCGGTGCCAGTCCGCTGAGTTCGATCCGCCATGCCGGCTTACCCTGGGAACTGGGACTGGTCGAGGCGCACCAGACGCTCATCAAAAACAACCTGCGCAGCCGGGTGGTCCTGCAAACGGACGGCAAGATCCTGACCGGTTATGATCTGGCAGTGGCCGCTTTACTCGGTGCCGAAGAATACGGCATCGCTACAGCCGCCCTGATCGCGGAAGGCTGCATTATGATGCGCAAGTGCCACCTGAATACCTGCCCGGTAGGTATAGCCACCCAAAACCCGGAGCTGCGGCAGCTGTTTTCCGGCGATCCGGATCATGTGGTCAACCTCTTCACATTCCTGGCTATGGAGCTACGGCAGGTGATGGCAACTTTGGGGTTCAGAACGATCAACGAAATGATAGGCCAGTCGCAGGTACTCAAGATCCGCACGGACCTGAACCACTGGAAACTCAAGAACCTGGACCTCTCCCCGATCCTGCACCAGGAATACGTCGGGCACAACGTAGGCACGTACCACCAGATCTCGCAGGACCATGAAATCCGGAATGTACTGGACCGCCAACTGATACGGGACTTCAGAAAAGGAAAAACAGCCGGAACGGAGTACCGGATCAAAAACGTGAACCGTTCGGTCGGTGCCATGCTTTCGCATGAGGTATCCTGCCGGTATGGCAAAATGGGGCTGCCGGAAGACAGCTTCCATGCCACCTTCCACGGCTCCGCCGGGCAAACATTTGGGGCTTTTCTCGCGCCGGGCATCACCTTCCGGCTGGTAGGCGAAGCGAACGATTACCTGGGCAAAGGCCTGTCGGGCGGCAAACTTATCCTACAGCCCTTCCGGGAGAGCCGTTACCTGGCGCATGAGCACATCATTACGGGCAATGTCGCCCTCTATGGCGCCACTTCCGGCACGGCCTATATCAACGGCCTGGCCGGCGAGCGCTTCTGCGTCCGCAATTCAGGGGCCGAGGCGGTGGTAGAAGGGATTGGCGACCACGGGTGCGAGTATATGACGGGCGGCAAGGTATTGGTGCTGGGTGCAACAGGCAAAAACTTTGCGGCAGGTATGAGCGGCGGCATGGCCTATGTGTATGATCCTGCCAATGCCTTTCCGGAGCAATGCAACCTGGACATGGTGGACCTGGAACAACCCGATGAAGCCGACCTGGCCTGGATCAGGCAAAAACTGGAGGAACACCATACCTATACCGGCAGTGTGCTGGCCTGGAAACTCCTGCAAGGCTGGGAGACACAGCACCAGTACTTGCAGAAGGTGATGCCGCACGACCTCAAAAAAGCACTGGCGATAAAAGAACCTGAAACCTTAAAAGTAATAGCGTAATGGGAAAAGCAGATGGATTTTTAAAGTACGGCCGTGAACTGCCGCCACAACGCGACCCGAAGGAAAGAGTACAGGACTCCAAAGAGCTCTACTTAGAGTTTCCGGAGGAAAAAACCCGGCAACAGGCTTCCCGCTGCATGGACTGCGGTGTGCCTTTCTGTCATAACGGCTGCCCCCTCGGCAATCTGATCCCTGAGTTCAACGATGCCGTGTACGAGGGGGAGTGGGAACGCGCAGCGCAGATCCTCTACAGCACCAACAATTTCCCGGAATTCACGGGACGCATTTGCCCGGCTCCCTGCGAGTCGAGCTGTGTGCTGGCTATCAACAAACCAGCCGTAGCGATAGAACATATCGAAAAAGCCATTGCCGAGAAATCGTTTGAACTGGGCCTGGTACAACCCAATCCGCCTCAGACCCGAACAGGCAAACGGGTGGCGATCGTCGGTTCCGGCCCTGCCGGCCTGGCCGCTGCTGCACAGTTGAACCAGGTCGGTCACCTGGTTGATGTGTATGAAAAAGACGACAAGGCAGGCGGTCTGCTCCGCTACGGTATACCTGATTTTAAGCTGGAGAAGTGGGTGATCGACCGGCGCCTGGCCATATTGGAGCAGGAAGGTATCCGTTTCAGGCTGGGCGTAGAGATCGGCAAGGACATCACCCTGAAGAAACTGCACAGGAAGTACGATGCCGTGCTGCTGAGTATAGGAGCAACCGTACCCAGGCCGCTGGCCATACCGGGCAATCACCTCAAAGGGATACATT
This sequence comes from Pontibacter sp. HJ8, assembly GCF_054824225.1. NCBI lineage: Bacteria > Pseudomonadati > Bacteroidota > Cytophagia > Cytophagales > Hymenobacteraceae > Pontibacter > Pontibacter sp. HJ8. Next base: position 9,440 of record NZ_JSYF01000063.1, on the reverse strand, counting down.
TTGCCATGGATTACCTCACGCAGCACAACCGCAAAGTAGCCGGCCAGGCTATACCTGCCACTACAGACACGGATGCCCGCGACAAGCACGTACTCGTGATCGGCGGCGGCGACACCGGCTCCGATTGCGTGGGTACTGCCAACCGTCAGTTTGCCCGGTCTATCAGCCAGCTGCAGTACCGCCTGATGCCTTCGCTGACGAGAGAGCCTCAAAATCCCTGGCCGGAAACGCCCATGACCTATACCACGTCGAGTTCGCACGAAGAAGGCTGTGAACGCAGCTGGGGTTGGCTCACCAAAGAATTTGTGGGGGACGAGAATGGTTTTGTAAAAGGCCTGAAGGTGGTGGAGCTGGAGTGGAAAAACAGCATGGAATACACCGAGAAGCCCGAAAGCGAGCGGCTGCTGCCTTGCGACCTTGCGTTGATCGCCATTGGCTATACCCGCCCTGCCTACGATGCTTTCCAGGCTAATTTTGATTTTGAGCTCGACCAGTACGGCAATTTCAAACTGCGGGACTGGCAAACGAATGTAGCGGGCATTTTTGCGGCAGGAGACGCCTGCAGAGGACAATCGCTGGTGGTATGGGCCATATCGGATGGCCGCGAAGCCGCCCGCGCCATCGATGTATACCTGTCGGGCAGGACCGTGCTTCCTTCCAAAGAAGTTTCGAAGCTGATGCTGGGAACGGAGTAATTACTTCGCTCCCAGCATCAGCCTTATACGCCTTAGTAATGAGACTCTTGAGTTAACAGATCAGCAAACTCCTCCTCTCTGATCATTCGGCAGGAAGCAGGATGGGGAAGCGGTGCCGGACGCTGTACTGGAAATCCAGACTATCCTGGGGCTCCCGTACGGCGTGCATCACGACCAGGCTATCGCCTTCCTGCAGCGTATAATAAAAATTACCCCGCCCTGCCCACCAGCCGCCACTGGCTGAGAGTGCGTAGCGGGGAATATCATAATTGCGGTACATTTCGGGGGCGATGACCGAACAGGTATATACCGTGTCGACCAGGCGGCGGCTCTCCATCTGGTGGAGGTATACGATTGCCTGCGGATCATCTTCATCTGCTCCTCTCACCTCCTCACATTCCAGGTCGGCTTTTACCCAGGATCGGATGTCCTGCTCCGGAAGGGAGGCATTCGCTGGCAATGTGCTTTCAGATGTTTGCTCCGTACTGCACGAAAAAAGCAGCAGACAAAACATGAGCGTGCCTATACCTGATTTCAGGCAAGTAGTTGTACGTGTACCTGCTTTACAAGGAGAGCTGTATATCGGCATCCGAAATTTCCCTTTTCATCACATACATGCCGCGGTACATTTCCTTCATTTTCTCAAAGTCCAGTTCATAGGTACCACATTTCACGAATCCATTCTGCTCATAAAAGTCAACAGACTTGCTGCTGTCCATTGCTTTGAGCCAGACGATGCGCTTTCCTTTTTCGAGTGCGTACTGCACGGCAAAGTCTACGGCCCATTTGCCAATCCCTATACCGGAGGCCTGGTGAAGCAGGTAGATGCGCTCCAGTTCCAGGCACTCCTTCCGGGTATAATCCTCCAGCGCCTTGTCTATGTTGAGCTTCATAAAACCGACCGGTTCGTCCTTGTAATGGATCAGGTAAAAGGCGGAGTTCGGATCTTCAAGTTCGGCGCGCAGGGCCTCCTCACTGAAACAACGGTCTTTGTACCAGGCACCGGCATCGTGCCATAAGTAGGTATAGTGGTCATCGTAAGCGCGGATGGCGATATCCCGTAGCCGCGGAATATCGGAGGTAGTGCAGGGCGTAATCGCTATACTGGTCATGTGGTGGATAATGTATTTTTTAAGGTAATTCCTTCTACTGGTAGCATTGTCTTTCCCAAGTGTTACCTGACGTAGTTGTCAGGCGAAATGCTTTTGAAAGCAAACGCAATTTATGTTTTTTCGGGTGAACGTTCGCTGTAAATCTTGTCCGATGCGGTCACCTGTTTTCAGCTTCACTCAGTACGGATTCGGCTCGGCTGTTTCTCAAAAAAAGGGCTAAAATTTTTATCAGGCCCCGGAGGATTCTACTGCCTTTTAAACGGGCGAACCCTTGGCTCTTTGGATAAAGCCGGGATCTATTACCTAACTCTGAAAAACTTAATACTCGTATCTCCCCTGCCCCTGGGAATAATGAACTAGCAAATACAGAAACCGGTCTCAATAGAAGGAGCTAAGCATAACATACAACGGTAATCGGACTGGCTTCATTCTAGTACTCGCACTGCCCTTAAAGGCCTCTCTGGCGCCATTTCAGTTCGCTTTCAGCCCTTGAGAAAATTACCGTAATAATCTGTGGTATAAAAAAATATAACAAATTTACTTAAGTAGTGGTACACAAATCACCCAAGCGGAAGAAGAGTGAGGAAAAAATCTTAATACCTATAAGCAGCAACCTTAACAGGTTCGCGTCTTTCAGTTGATGAGACAAAGCTGGTTTTAAGAAATAAGATAGCACAAATAGCGGGAGATGGTTGAGCTGGTTGAAAATTCAAGGAAATTCATTACAAACCATAATAATCACCAAAAACTCGAAATCTATGATGCGACAATCACTACTTCTCCTGACCCTGGCTTTCGCCATTATGCTGCAATCGTGCGAGAAAAGCCTGAACGATGAATTACAGCTCCAGCAATCTGCACAACAAGCAATCCTGGACAGTCAGGACCTGTCCCTACTCGACAAAGGCGAAAGGATAACTGTTACCACCGGCCCGCACAAGCTGCAATTTTATGGATGGGGCATGTCTAACGACAAAATAATCCCTGTGGTGTTTCCCAAAAAGAAAGATGGCCCTTTTAAAAAAGTTTTGCTGCGCTATGTAATGGGCTGTGCCGATGGCGGATGCAGTGACTGGGATAACACCACCATTGTTTCGCTCAAAATTGGGGACCAGTTTTTCGAGCTTGCAAGAGCATTTACTCCTTATGGCGGTTTGCTGGATAGAAATTTTAAAAAAGAATTTGTATTTGACGTTACCGACTATCTGCCCTACCTGAGGGATACTGCAGACCTGAAAATATACTATGGTGGCTTTGATGCCACCGCTACCCGTTATCATACCGTATCGTTGAATTTTGATTTTATCAAAGGACAACCCGAAAAGAAAACCGTGCTGCTGCAGCGCATCTACGACAGCGAAACCAACGGCAATTCAGGGTATCGTGGGTTTGCTTATGGCGTGTCGGGCTATAGCATTGAAGACGTAGAACGAATGGGACCACGCACCATTGAAATCCCTAAAAAAGTAAAATCGCTGGCGCTACGCATCTCCATAACCGGCCACGGTCACGACCAGGGGAAATTTCCCGACCGGCCTAATTATCAGACTAAAAACTCTGCTGAATTTGATGAGAACTATTATTACCTGATTGTTAACGGGGCACAACAATACAAGGGGACCATCTTTCAAAGTTGTGCGACCAACTACCCGCAGGCCGGTACTTATTCGACGGACAGGGCCAACTGGTGCCCCGGCAATCCCGGAAAGCTGGAATACTGGGAGTTAAAGAACATTCCCGAACATCCTTTCACATTCACGATGGACATGAACCTTGACCGGTTTATCTCTCAGTTCTCCCAGCCCAATGCCGAAGGCGTGGCGCAGTACATTGTGCATGTAGACCTGATTGGTTATGATGAACCGGGCACTGAGGAGGATGATACACTGCCGTTAGTGTTGCCGGCGTTATTTTAAACTAAAGTTTCTTACCGCTTACCATTGAATTTTGGTTTCATAAAACAATCAAAGTTTCGGCAGCATTTCCAGATTACTGCCGAAACTCTGATTGTTTTATTCCGCTTCGTAGCTGACAAGACAACTACCTCTTCCCTCTTCCGCCTCGTTTTCCTTTGCCGCCTCTTCCCGAAGAGCTTTTGCGGTTGTTGCCGGCAGATGCTGTAGTAGCCTCCATAAAATCCTGGGCAGTGAGCGGGTATGGGTGCCGGTCAACCACAGGTATGGCTTTGCCCGTGAGTTGCTGAATGGCAATAAGCAACGGAGTTTCACTGGCGCCGCAAAAGGAGATCGCTATACCTGCAGCTCCCGCTCTTCCGGTGCGGCCGATGCGGTGTACGTAGGTCTCGGGCTCAAATGGCAGCTCGTAGTTGATCACGTGCGACAGCTCTTCGACATCAATGCCGCGTGCCGCCACATCGGTCGCTACCAGCACGCGGGTATGGCTGTTCTTAAAACCATCCAGCGCGCTCTCCCGTGCTTTCTGGCTTTTGTCGGCATGAAGGGCCTGGGCAGGTATACCGGCTGCAACCAGTTCTTTTGCCACCTGATCGGCCGCCTCTTTGGTGCGTGTAAAAATGAGGGCGCGCCTGATGGTGTCAGCCTGTAACATGTGCAGGAGCAGGTTCATCTTGTTGGCTTTCTTCACATAGTACACTTCCTGCCGGATCGAACCCGCCGCAGACGAAACCGGCGTCACCTCTACCCTAACCGGATCTGCCAGCAGGCTTTTGGAAAGTTTCACGATTTCAGGCGGCATGGTAGCCGAGAAGAACAGTGTTTGCCGCTGCGCCGGGATCTCTTTGAGGAGGCGCCTGATGTCCTGCAGAAAGCCCATGTCCAGCATGCGGTCGGCCTCATCGAGCACCAGTAGTTGCAGATGTTGCAGGTGGATGAAGCCCTGGTCCAGCAGATCGAGGAGACGTCCCGGCGTCGCCACCAGGATATCCACTCCCGCCTGCAGCAGGTCCGTCTGTATACTGTACGGCACACCGCCATACACCACCACATGGCGCAGCCCGGTATACCTGCCATAAGCCGCTATGCTGTCGCCGACCTGGCTGGCCAGCTCACGCGTAGGGGTCAGGATAAGAGCCCGGATGGTTTTGGGTTCCGGGGCAGGTTGCTGGTGTAGCAATTGCAGGATCGGCAGGGCAAAGGCTGCTGTCTTTCCGGTGCCCGTCTGGGCGCAGCCCAACAGGTCGCGGTTCTGCAGGATGGCAGGTATAGCCTGGATCTGAATAGGCGTCGGCGAAGTATAGCCTTCTGTTTCCAGCGCCTCCAGGATCGGCCCGATCAGGTATAGCTCTTTGAATGTCATGGCAGTGTCAGGTATAATTAAAGCCGTGCAGGGTACAAAGGTATAGGGCAGCTGCGCAACCTCCTACTTGCCTGCATTCCGGCATCAAAAACGGCGGAAAGTTTACTTTCCGCCGCCTCAGGTGCAATATTACAGGACTGGCTAGGCCATTACCTCATTGAGGTTGGGAAGTCGCAACCTGCCAAACCGGTGCAGGGTATTCAGATGTGACCGGACTGCCTGCATAAAGGTCCTGCTCTCCAGGTATGGAATGTTGAATTCGGCGGCTGTTTCTTTTACGATGTCAGCGATGGCCGGGTAATGCACATGGCAGATACGCGGGAAACAGGTGGTGCTCGATCTGGAAATTCAGCCCACCTACATACCAGGAGAGCAGCTTGCTTTTACGGGCGAAATTAGCGGTTGTATTCAGCTGGTGAATAGCCCAGTCGTTCTCGATGATCCCGCCTTCCAGGGGCAGCGGATGGCTTGTCCCTTCCACGGTATGCGCCAGCTGGAACACCGTAGAAAGTATGATACCGGCCACGAAGTGCATTAGCAGAAAGCCCAGCAGCACTTCCAGGAAGGGTATACCGAACAAAAGTGTCGGCGCTACGAGTATTGAAAAGAAATACAATATTTTGAATGCCACGATCTTCAGGAAAGCTACCCTGTTCTGCGCTTTCGAATTTGCATTTACACCATTCCGGATATACCGGAAGAACTGTACGAAATCCTTGATTGTCACCCAATACAGCGTAAGCAATCCGTAAAAGAACAGGGCATAGGCCCATTGTATTTTATGGAAAAACTTTACATTCGTATGCGGCGAAAAACGCAGAACGACCATGTCATCGATGTCTTCGTCCATCTCCACCACATTGGTATAGGTATGGTGAAGGATATTGTGCTGCAGCTTCCAGTTAAAGGCTGAAGCCCCCAGCAGGTTCACGGAATGCGCCATCAGGTAGTTCAGTGTCTTACTTTTAGAGAAAGCGCCGTGGTTGGCATCGTGCATCACGCTCATGGCTACACCGGCTACCCCTATCCCCATCACAAACCAAAGGATCAGGCTAACTCCTATACCTGGGGTTAGTGCAAGCAGCACTGCAAAGGGCACCAGGTAAAGCAGGAGCAATACAATGCTTTTGGTGAGTATCTGGGAGCTGCCGGATTTGGGCAGCTTGTTTTCTGTAAAGTAGGCGTCTACACGTTTGCGGAGCGTTGGAAAAAACAGGCTTTTGTCTTTGTTAACGAATTTTACTTTGCCTTTAAGCTTCATTTAGTATTCTTGATATTATTTAAAAACGGGTTCACTCGATCGGAGACAGTTTCTACGAAGTGAGCGAATGCTATGTTAACCTTTCCGTCCTGCTAAGGTTTGGTCACGGCCTGCTTTCCTCCACTTCCATGTCAGCACAAACAGAGGCCCTCGGACCACGCTGACAGGTTGCGCAGGCACAAATCGGGTGCAAATATAGCAGGGAATTGCAGTACAATAAGCTCCCGGATACTTTTGATTTCAGACAGCAAAAACATTTTATAAACGTCCGCTCTCGCCAACATAGGGATCAGCCGATGGCTTCATTTAGGCTGGGCAACCTGCCAAAGCGGTGAAGTGTGGCAATGTGCGAGCGCACGGCCTGTCCAAAAGTTTCATTTTCGAGGTAAGGAATGTTGAATTCGGCGGCTGTTTCTTTCACGATATCGGCGATGGCCGGGTAATGCACATGGCATACCCGCGGAAACAGGTGGTGCTCGATCTGGAAATTCAGCCCGCCCACGTACCAGGAGATCAGCTTGCTTTTGCGCGAAAAATTAACCGTTGTGTTCATTTGATGTATCGCCCAATCGTTCTCGATGTTGCCGTGCTCATCCGGTCTCGGGTGACTTGTGCCCTCTACCGTGTGTGCCAGCTGGAACACCACTGTCAGGATAATGCCCGCCACAAAGTGCATCAGCAGGAAACCGAGCAATACTTCCACGAAAGGGATGCCGAAGAACACGGTCGGTACCGCGAGTACAATGGAGAAGTACAGCACCTTCATCGTGATGAGTTTGAGGAACCAGCTTCTGTTTTGCGAAGGCGTATTGGTATTGACTCCGTTCTTCAAAAAGAGACTATACTGCACAAAATCCTTCGCTACGACCCAGTACAGGGTTAGCAAGCCGTAAAAAACGAACGCATACACCCACTGCAGCTGGTGGAAGAATTTCACCTTGGTGTGCGGCGAGAAACGCAGCACCAGTCTGTCCTGTATGTCCTCGTCCATGTCCACGACATTGGTATAGGTATGGTGAAGGATGTTGTGCTGCAGCTTCCAGTTAAAAGCCGAGCCGCCTACCAGGTTCAGGGTATGCCCCATCAGTGAATTCACTCGTTTGCTGTTTGAAAAAGCCCCATGGTTGGCATCGTGCATCACACTCATGCCTATGCCGGCCACGCCTAGCCCCATCACAAACCAAAGCAGCAAACTCAGCGGCCAAGCCGGCTGAAAAGCTAAAAGCGCCAGAAAGGGCAACACATACGAGAGCAGCAGCACAATGCTTTTCACTACCATGGTCGTATTAGCCGTTCTGGGGATATTGTTTTCGCTAAAGTAAGCATCCACCCGCTTGCGGAGCGTCGGGAAGAAGAGACTTTTATCTTTATTGACGAATTTGACTTTGCCTTTCAGCTTCATTTGACTCAGGTGATGTGTAAAATTTATTTGAAACTCACGCGTAGAGGCTGAAATACCAAAAAGGTGAATTGGGTTTGGCAATAGTATTAAAGGAATTCAGCCTTCTATAAGTTCATAGCAGCCGCCGCTTATAGCGTACTTATACCTATCAACGAATAAATACTTAAAATCTTAGCAAGTGTTTCGGAGAAACGTTCTATTCAAATTTGATATTGCCAACAATATAGGCAAAAAATGACAGAAAATCATCATACAGGATTCCTCAGGCAGGTATAGCTAGTTTAGTACAGGGTAAGCTATACCTGCTGCAGCCATAGTACAGCACCAGATACACAAAAGGCCTGACCGTATTCCGGCCAGGCCTTTTGCGATATCACTTCTTTATACCTTACAGGTGGATCACTTCGCCATAAGCAGCTGCAGCCGCTTCCATGGTCGCTTCGCTCATGGTCGGGTGCGGGTGCACGGCTTTGATGATCTCCATGCCGGTCGTCTCCAGTTTGCGGGCTACCACGATTTCAGAGATCATTTCGGTTACGTTGGCTCCGATCATGTGCGCGCCCAGGAACTCGCCGTACTTGGCGTCAAAGATCACTTTCACAAATCCGTCCTTGGCACCGGCGGCGCTGGCCTTACCAGACGCTGAGAACGGGAATTTGCCCACTTTGATCTCTATACCTTGCTCACGGGCAGCTTTTTCTGTCATACCAACCGATGCGATCTCCGGAGAGCAGTAGGTACAGCCAGGTATGTTGCCATAGTTGAGCGGCTCCGGATGATGACCTGCAATCGCCTCCACGCAAATGATACCCTCGGCAGACGCTACGTGCGCCAGCGCAGGGCCCGGCACGATGTCGCCGATCGCGAAGATGCCGTCTACGTTTGTTTTGTAGTACTCATCTACCAGCACACGGCCTTTGTCTACTTTTATGCCTAGTTCCTCGATGCCGATGTTCTCCAGGTTTGTCTGGATGCCCACCGCCGAAAGTACTACTTCTGCTTCGAGGGTTTCTTCGCCTTTGGCTGTTTTTACTTTTACTTTGCTGATCTCACCGCTTGTATCCACAGACTCCACCGAAGCGTTCGTCATGATGCTGATACCGGCTTTCTTGAAAGATTTCTCCAGCTGCTTCGATACTTCCTCGTCCTCTACAGGCACAATGTTAGGCATGTATTCTACCACCGTTACTTTCGTACCCATGGAATTGTAGAAATAAGCAAACTCCACCCCGATCGCACCGGAACCTACCACGACCATCGATGCCGGCATTTTGTCCAATGCCATCGCCTGGCGGTACCCGATGATCTTTTTACCGTCGATCGGCAGGTTAGGCAGCTCACGGGAACGGGCTCCTGTTGCCAGGATGATGTTGTCGGCTTCCACCGTATCTTTTTTGCCATCCGCGCCGGTCACTTCAATCTTGCCTTTGGCTACCACTTTGCCGTTGCCCATAATCGCGTCGATCTTGTTCTTGCGGAACAAAAACTGGATGCCTTTGCTCATGCCATCGGCCACGCCACGGCTACGCTTGATCACCGCGTTAAAATCTACAGAGGCTTCTCCGATCGTAATGCCATAGTCTGCCGCATGGTTAATATATTCAAACACATTTGCGCTTTTCAGCAATGCTTTGGTCGGGATGCAACCCCAGTTCAGGCAGATGCCGCCCAGCGACTCGCGCTCGATCACACCC
>NZ_JSYF01000512.1:0-5299 GCF_054824225.1 Pontibacter sp. HJ8 | reverse complement strand
ATTTCATCTTATTGCCGGAGGATGTCCAAGCAAAGCAGAACTGTATTGAATCGCTGTTGTTGCGTTTCGAATGACTGCAAACGGTTGACAGCTGTGGATATTAAAAATAGAATTTGTACATCAGGTTGGGAAGCAGACCCCGCTGCGTGGTATATCCTATCGAACCGGACTTGCTAGCGTCGTAATACTCCGAGAGTTTTCCTTTCGTATTGGTGACATTGTCCAGGTTCAGGAATAGCTCGTGCGTGGTCCGGGTTTTGTTCCATTTGTAGCTGGCCGAAAGCGTGAGGTTATAAAGGTTATCCAGCGAGGCTTCATAGGCTTTTCCATAATCCCAGAATTGGTTATTAGCCGGGTCAACCGCTAAGTTTCCTTCTTGGTCTCTTAAGAGTGGTATGATATACCTGCCTCCACTCAGAAAGGCTTTCGCATTCAATCCCAGGGTTTGATTATGATGGCGGCCTAGTTTCACAAACTCCTTTCCGGCTAATACATTCACCAGGTAATGTCCGTTATGAGGCGAATTCCGGGTTTTCCCATCCAATGTTTGGTAGGTTGAATTAAAGAGCGATCCGTTAATCAGATAATAAAAGTTGTTTTTAAAGAATTTCTCCACAGTCAGCTCAATACCGTAATTCTTACCGGTTCCTTTGTTTACTAATTCTACATAGTTAAAATCCGGTCCCTCGTTTATCGTGGCAAAGGAACTGTTTGAACTATTTTCGACCGGCAGATCATAAAGTCGCTGGTAATATGCTTCGACTTTAGCCATTAATACCTCAGAGAACCGCTTTTCATAGCCCAGCACAAAATGATGGGCTTTGAGTAGGTCGAGCTCCCGGTTTGGCTCGCTTGTTATTCCTTTCTCTGACTTAACTTTTGCAAAATAATTGTGGGCACTTTCCATGGTGCTGTGTTTCCCGTAGCCAACCTGAAGTGAATTGGCCGGGTTCAGCTGCCATTGAAAAGAGATCCTTGGCTCTAGGGTGCTTTTATGATTGAGCAGCACATACGTGTTATGCAAGCCGGTTACAAGGGTGATGGCTTCGTTGAACCGGTGTTTCCAACTAATATAGTTCCGCAGAGTACCAACCTTCTCCCTGAAATCAATTAGATACACTCTGCTGGTTGCATCCTCCTGTAACTGGCTTTGCCGGTAATCATAATCGATAAGAGTATAGAGGGTACCCAATTCAATCTTGTTCCGTGCATCTACTTTATGATGATAGCTAATGGCGCTCCGGTAAGTAGATTTAAACAAGCGGCTTTGATAATTGGAATGGGTGTTATACACCGAATCCCTTACAAAAGCCCCGTTGTCATCATATCTCTTTTCTATGTTCGACTCAAAGACTTCGTCCCTTATACCTTCACGGGAATGCCCTACCACGGTATGTAAATAGTTGTTAAGTCCGAAAGGTAGTGTGTGACTTATACCCAGGTTTAAGAGATAAGAGTTTAAGTCCAGGTCTTCTCTGATACCGGCTAGCATGGAGCGGTCGCCGGGTGTTTCCGCAATCTGGGGTTCTACCTCCTCCATGAAAGCGTTGCTGGCGCCACCTAACCCGAAAAAGGAAAAGGAACCCGCTTTTTTGGTAGGCAACAAAACCTTAACTGCGGCGTCCTGAAAGTTTGGACTTCCTTTTACACCTGTTAAACCGAGGTCTGTTAGTAATGAAATGGTAGAATAGCGGTAATTAAGCAGGTATGATCCTGCATAACCCTTTTTGAAAGGCCCCTCGGTGGTAATATCGGTGCCCAAAATACCTATCCCCAGGACGGTTTCAAATTTTTCGTTATTCCCTGAACGTAGTTTCACATCGTACACGCCCGATAGGACATCGCCGTATTCCGGGGAAAAGGCTCCTGTGTAGAAATCTGAAGTGGCCAGCATGTTATTGTTCAGGGTACTTAATCCGCCACTAATAGCGCCTTGGTCGGCAAAATGATTCGGGTTGGTAATGGGCATACCTTCCAGCCGCCATTGTACATATTTAGGAGAATTGCCTCTTACAAAAAGATCGTTGTTTCCTTTGGGACTGTTGGCCACTCCGGCAAAATTCGAAACAATGCGCGAAGGGTCGCCTAAACCTCCCGCATACCGACTTGTCTCCTCGGGTGAAATGGAACGTGCGCTGATTAGCGCCATCTCGTTCAGGGCTTGTCCTTTTACCTGATCGGGGGTTATCACGATTTCAGCCATTTTGACTGTGGATTCTTGCAGGTCCAGGTTCAGCACTACTTCCTTGCCGGAGTTTACCACAATGTCGGGTATAACTTTGGGTTCATACCCCAGGTAAGACAATTGAAGCGTAATTCGACCGGGTGGAATTTGTTCAAGCCTGAATGCGCCATGCTGATCCGTAACGGCTCCTTTAACAGGCTTGGATCCCATAATCGTCACGAATGCCCCGATCAAGGGGGCCTTGCTGTCTGCATCTGTTAAAGTGCCCCGCACTGTTTGAGACATCTCCTGTCCTGAAACCGGATAGGAAAAAATGAGAAGCAGGAAAGGAAGTAATATACTGTATTTCATATCTATTTTTGTTTTATAATGAGGAGAGACTTGTTTGTTTAACCACCGCTTCAGAAAGAAATCAGGGCTTTGAAATTACCGGAAGAGCCTGTTTTTCAGCAGTCAGACTATTTATAGAGATCAGTTGCAGGTTTAGGTCCCGGATGAGGTTGAGAATGCCGTACAGGTGGGCATTGTCTTTCAGACTGACTTGTAAGATGGTTAGATTGTCTGTGTACCGGATGGACACGCCCTCCAAACACTCGCCCCATTTTGGGTCGAGGTGTTCCTGTATGATGATCTCTGTCATGCCCTTCATAGTTGTTCATTTGTTTGATTCAAAAGTAGGGGTGGCCCCAAACGAAAAAAACACCCGGGCGGGTGGTTTTTGGGGTGAACTTTATAGAGGTATAGCTCGAAGACTTTACAGCCAGGGACACTACAACCCCTGAAATCCGATGTTTACAACACACTTGCGCAGGTACCCATGTCCAATTTTGCCTGTCAGGTTTCTGAAAAGCTATATTGTTTACACTGGGACCACAGATCCAGCCGGACCATTCGCGTATAGTTAAATGGTCCTACTGAAGCTGCTTTTTTCTATAAGGAGTTAATAGGGTTTGATTACCTGTCCTGTATTGGCACCAAATACGCTTTTGCGGAACCCGTATTCAAGTTGTTTCATGGTGACGGGGATGTCCCCGTGAAAGAATGGGAAATATTGCGGGGAGTCTTCCAAAACGGTTGGACTAACAGCATTAATCCGAACTCCATTCTCCAATTCAATCGCAGCAGCACGCACGAATGCCTCTATTGCTCCATTGGCTGCCGATGCATTCGCAAAGTTCATAACGGGCTCATGTGTCAGCGCTCCGGTAATCAGGGTAAAGGAGCCTTTGGGATTGATATAGTTTTGGCCAATGAGTATTAAATTAACTTGCCCCATCAGCTTACCGTCAATGCCTCTTCTGAATTCCTTATCGGTCATTTTTTTCCAAGGTCCGACGTAGGATGGTCCTGCCGTACATATAAGCGCATCAAATGAGCCTACCTGCTCAAATAAGTTTTCGATGGCTTCAGGAGAAGTAATATCTGCCTGAAAGTCTCCGCTTTTGGAACCTACCCTTATTATTTCATGCTCTTTTTCGAAAGCGCTTGCCAAATGCTTGCCCATGGTGCCGGTCGCACCTACGATGATGATTTTCATTTTTTAATTGTTATGTATGGAAAGTAAAAAGAAGATTGCTTAGCAAGAATTGCTTGGATGAAGGAGTTCTGACAACTCTCACCACAGTACATATCACCACGGATATTTGCCTACTGAAACTGGAGCAATGTTTGACCAGGCCCTAATTCGGAGGAAGCAACCTATACCTATACCTATACCTGTAAAAGCGCCGCTGTCCTAACCGTTTCAGACTTTTGTTTCGTATTTCAAAGACTTTACTCTATCCTTGAAATGCAGTGTCCTTCGCATAGAAATTTAAAATAGGGGTAGCTGATATTTTAAGTGCGTCAGGCAATCGCTTCAAATTGCTTAAAAATCATTTTCTTACTAACAGCCATGCCAGCCGTTGTCCCCATAGCTACCGCATTTGCGACAGTCCGCATACGTGTGGTATTATCGCCACAAGCATAGACTCCGTCAACAGTAGTTTCCTGGAAAGTATCTGTTTTGATGTAGCCCTCTTGCGTTATTTCGCATCCCAAAGCCTCCGGGATTTGACAATGTTGTTTGAACGGTCTTCGCGTGTATACTGCTTTCAAGGAGACTTTCGTGCTGTCTTTGAAATGGATATGCTGAATATATCCGTTGATGTGCTCTAGGTTAGAGATCTGCTTCTCTACTATGGGTATATGATGACTTTTGAGCTTTTTTGTTTGTTCAGCGGTCAATGTTGAAGCTCCATCAGTAAACAGGATTAAATCATTTGTCCAATTTGAAAGAAGCTTGACTAACTCATAGCCATACTCTCCATTGCCTAGGATACCCGTTTTTTCGCCTTTTACTTCGAACCCATGACAATAAGGACAGTGAAGAACCGAAATACCCCAACATTCGGAAAAACCGCTAATATCAGCCATAGCATCTTGGATGCCTGTTGCGAAAATTAGCTTTTCCGCCTGGAAAATCTCACCAGAAGCTACTCCAATTTCAAACCCCTTTTCAGTCTTTCTCCCATGAGTTGCCAGGCCCTCAAAAAATGCTATGGTGGTATACCTTTGTACCTGCTGCTTTCCAAGATTTCCAATTCCTGCTGGTGTATTGCCATCCTGGGTGAGGAAGTTGTGCGAATGGGGTGTTTGCAGATTACAGGGTGCGCCGCTATCAATGATCAACACTTTTTTTAATGCTCTGCCCAGTGCCATACCTGCTGCAAGTCCTGCGTAACTTCCCCCGATGATTATGACATCATATTTTTTATTATCTGCCATCTTATTAGCGCTTAAAAATTTCGTGAAAGGAACCGGTAAGGCAAAAGCTGCCATAGTAAGTGCACTTTGTCTGATAAAGGCGCGTCTGGCAGATGAAATTTCCCTGCAGCGTTCATCTTAAATTACCTATTTGTATTTTTTAGATAAAACCAGCTGAGTTATAAAATCAACAAAAGGAACCCCAATAAATACGATCCAAGGAACTAAAGTGAGCGTGAGCAGTAACGTGCTCTGATATAAAGGTAGTAAGGAGAGTGGCCTACTAAACAGGTAGAGGAATAGTGTGATGGAAGGATAAATTGCAATCCATATTTTGAAGGATGCAACAAGTTTCATTTTGGTTTTCAT
>NZ_JSYF01000511.1:0-451 GCF_054824225.1 Pontibacter sp. HJ8 | reverse complement strand
TTATCGTGCTATCATTTTCTTTCCTTTTCACAGCCTGTGACGACGACGACGATACCGAGCCGACCAAAACAGACCTGGTAGTAGCGCACGAATGGAAAGGAGAACGGATTTTGGTGAACGGCCTTGATGTGTCCAGCAGACCGGAGATAAAGAGTATGCTGCTCGACATCAAGAGCACGGTCCTTACGTTGCGCCGCGACGGTACTTATACAGCCGTCTACGATCAGAATGGGAGCAGCCAAACTGCTACAGGAAGCTGGAGCTTCAAAGAAAATGAGACCATCCTCTTTATTGATCTGTTGGGGGATCTGCAGCTAAAAACACTCACTAACAGCAATATGGATTTGATACGTACCGTACAGCAGAATGGCGTATCGTTCGACGCAGAAGTCCAGTTTGTGCAATAAAGCTTACTAAATCTGCAGTAAAGTAAAATCCAGTGTAAAGTCAC
>NZ_JSYF01000510.1:0-3857 GCF_054824225.1 Pontibacter sp. HJ8 | reverse complement strand
AGCTGATTTATTGACTATTTTTGCCAAGGGACTGCGGCTTGACCTGTCCTTTAGTTCTTATATCTGTGCTATCCCTTTCCTGGCTATACTGGCTACTTCGCTTTTTCCCGGGTTGCAGGTACGCCGCTTCATCCGCTACTATACCTATGGCATACTGGCTTTCTTATCCGTGCTGATGGTTGTGGATCTGGAGTTGTATACTTTCTGGGGCTTCCGCCTGGATTCTTCTCCCCTGCTCTATCTCAGTACACCCGGCGAAATGGCAGCCTCTGCCGCTGCAGCTCCAATACTGCTGCTCGCCCTGATCGCGATTGCAACCTCCGTGGCTTTTGCGCTGCTTTTCCGCTATACCTTCGATTACAGAAACTACCACCTCTTTTTTTCAAAGCTGGTGTATGCCGGAGCGGCCCTGGCATTTCTGGCCGTACTGATCCTGCCGATGCGGGGAGGCTGGCAGCAGATACCGATCAACCAGAGCGTGGTGTATTTCTCTGAAAACCCATATGCCAATCATGCGGGGCTGAACATGCCCTGGAACCTGATGGACACCATGCTCAAGTATAACAAGGAAACGAAGAATCCTTACCAGTACATGGAGGAGACGGAAGCCGAGGCCAAAGTACAGGAATTGTATGCAGCAGCAGGAGAAGGCGCTCCGCGTATGCTTTCCGTGCAGAAACCGAACGTAGTCTTTATTATCCTGGAAAGCTTTACGGCCAAGTTTGTAGGCAGCCTGGGAGGCGAACCGGGCGTGACGCCTCATCTGGACCTATTGGCAGCTGAGGGTATAAACTTTACCAAGACGTACGCCAGCGGAGATCGCAGTGAAAAAGGCATGGTCTCTCTACTGAGCGGCTACCCGGTGCAACCGACTACTTCTATTATCAAAAATCCTAAAAAAACAGAACAGCTACCGCACCTGAGCAAGGTGTTTAAAGGGCAGGGATATACCACGAGCTTCTATTACGGGGGTGAACTGGAATTTGCCAATATCCGGTCCTACCTGCAGAATGGCGGCTACGATGAATTGATCGACAAACATAATTTTCCCAAAGAGAGCTATAATTCCAAGTGGGGAGCACACGACCATGTGCTGTTTGAGCGGGTGCTTCAGGATTTGAATCAGGCGAAAACACCTTTCTTCAGCACCGTCTATACTTTGAGCAGCCACGAACCCTTCGAAATTCCCAAACCTGCCAAATTTCCGGACAACAGCATTTCTGATAAATTCAAAAACTCGGTATACTATACAGACTGGGCTTTGGGCAAATTCATAGCAGAAGCAAGGAAACAAACCTGGTGGGACTCTACGCTGATCGTCCTGGTAGCAGACCACGGACACCCACTCCCCTATGAAGACCCGAACTACCGCACTACCAAGTTCAGGATTCCCTTCATTCTTGCCGGCGGAGCACTTGAAACGAAAGGACTGAAAGTAGATATGCTAGGCAGCCAAACGGATATCGCCGCGACCCTGCTTTATCAGTTAGGTTTTCCGCATGAGGATTTCAAGTGGAGCCGGAACTTTCTGGCACCAACTCCTTATCCTTTTGTGTTTTATGCTTTTAACGATGGCTTTGCTTTCATCACTCCCGGCAGCGTGCTCTCTTTCGACAATGTCTCCCAAAAGCCGATCCTAAAGGGCAAGGGCGTCACAAAGCAGCAACTGGAGTATGGGAAAGCTTACATGCAGTATACGTTTGAAGACTTCGTAAGGAAGTAAATTTAGAATATGCGCTTGAGTGAATGAGCGTATAAAAGCCAATATTTTGGAGACAGATAAGTATATAAAGGTCTGAGTAATTGAATCAATCCGCTGATTGACAACCAATTCGTCACACATACAAGCATACCCTCATTCACAATTAATTTTCGTACCTTTGCCCCCTGATTATGAAAAAGGTAGCATTTTATACATTAGGCTGTAAGCTAAATTACTCCGAGACCAGCACCATTGGGAGGATCTTCCAGGAGCGGGGTTTCGAGAAGGTGGAGTTTACCGACAAGCCGGATATCTACGTCATCAATACCTGCTCTGTCACCGACAATGCAGATAAGAAATGTCGGAAGATCGTGAAGGAAGCACTGAAGCACTCTCCAGATGCCTTTATTACCATCGTAGGCTGCTATGCACAACTGAAACCGAAAGAGATCAGCGAAATTCCGGGTGTGGATGCCGTATTGGGAGCTGCCGAGAAGTTTCAGTTGGTGGATATACTGGAGACATTTGAGAAAAAATCTACCCCACAGGTATACGCCAGCGCCATCAGCGAAGCCAATACCTTTCATAACTCCTACTCCTTTGGTGATCGAACGCGTACCTTCCTGAAAGTGCAGGACGGCTGCGATTATTCCTGTTCGTTTTGTACCATACCGCTGGCCCGTGGCAACAGCCGCTCTGACAGCATAGCCAATGTGGTGCGCTCAGCCAGTGGAATAGCCGAATCAGGAGTGAAAGAAATCGTACTGACGGGCGTGAACACGGGCGACTTCGGCCTGCAGGATGGCCAGCGTGTCGAAAGTTTTTATGAACTGGTGCAGGAACTGGACAAAGTAGCAGGTATAGACCGTTTTCGGATCTCCTCGATTGAGCCCAACCTGCTGAAAGATGAGATCATCGAATTTGTGTCCCGGAGTCAGCGGTTTATGCCGCATTTCCATGTGCCGTTGCAATCAGGTTCCAACAAGATTCTCAAGCTCATGCGCCGCCGCTACCAGCGCGAGCTATACGCTGACCGCGTCGCCACGATCAAATCACGGATGCCGCATTGCTGCATTGGCGTAGACGTGATCGTAGGATTCCCGGGTGAGACAGAAGAAGATTTCCTGGATACTTACAATTTCATCAACGGGTTGGACGTGAGCTACCTGCATGTCTTCCCTTACTCCGAAAGAGAAAACACCCTGGCACCAGACATGCCGGGTAAGGTGAGCATCAAAGACCGCAATCGCCGGGCCGATATGCTCCGCATTCTGTCCGAAAAAAAGAAGCGTTTCTTTTATGAGCAAAATATAGGACGTGAGTTCACGGTGCTGTTTGAGGATGACGTGAAAGATGGGCTCATGGAAGGCTTTACCGAAAACTATGTGCGGGTGGTGGCCAAATACGATCCTGTGCTGGTTAATGAAACCAAGCACGTCCGACTGACCGGTATCAGTGAACAGGGCCTGATGGAGGCGGAAGAAACCTTTGCCGAAGTATTGAAACATTAAAAATTCTGAATTTTTAAAAATAAGCCCTATATTTTCAGCCTGAAACAATCCTAACTGCTTAATTTTTTAATTGTGAACCTATCTAAAATTGTATTGGGAGTAGCTCTTGCGGCTCTTGTAACAGCTTGTAACAACGATCAGAAACCTCAGGCAACTGCTACGACAGCTGGCGCTGTTACGGCTGATTCGCTGGCTACTGCTTCTGAAGGCATCGTATACATCAACTCCGATTCGCTGCTCAGCAAGTATGAGTATTTCAAAGATGTTCGTACCCGTTTCCAGTCTAAAACTCAGAAAGCTGAAAAAGACCTGCAGGCCAGGGCCTCCGCCTTCGAAAAAGAAGTGCAGCAATATCAGCGCACAGGTGGCAATATGAGCATGGAGCAGCGCGCTTCCACAGAGCAGAAACTAGCCCAGAAGCAGCAGCAACTGCAGCAGCAGAGCCAAACAACCGGTAACCAGCTGGCAACAGAGGAATCAGAAGAGATGAAGAAAATCTATGACCGCGTAGAAGCTTACCTGCAGAAACTGAGCGGTGAAAAAGGGTATAAAATGGTTCTTACTTACTCCAGAGGTAACAGCGCTATCCTGTTCGGTGATTCCACCCTGGATATAACAGAAGAAGTACTTTCGGGCCTGAACCA
>NZ_JSYF01000062.1:0-12887 GCF_054824225.1 Pontibacter sp. HJ8 | reverse complement strand
AAGAATGAAGAAGATAAAAAATAAAGTAGCGCATTGGCTCTATGCCTCGCTGGTGGCGATCCTATTGTTGCCAGTCGTGCTGCCGCTGACCGCCTGCAGCAAAGAAGATGGGACAGCACCGGAAGTGGCCCCTGAAAAAGAGCTGCTCGTATCTGCTGAAAAGGTGGCTACCTTGCCGGCTGCTTCCCTGAAGCAATTGGCAGGTGCGTATGCTGGGAGCCTGCGGGATCAGCTAAAGTATGATGTAGCGATATTCCGGGTACATTACCTGACTACCTTCCAGGGAAAAGAAACGGAGGCTTCGGGCCTGGTCGTGCTGCCCCTGAACAGGACTACACCGGCACCGGTGCTGAGCGTACAGCATGGCACGAACTTTAAGCAGGACGAAGCGCCTTCTGTTGCATCAGGAGGTATGACGGGCTTTGAGTTTTTTGCTTCCGCGGGGTATATTACCCTCATCCCGGATTACCTGGGATTTGGCGCTTCGAGCCAGGTATTTCATCCGTATTACAACCAGCAGTATTCCGGACTGGTGGTAGTGGATATGATCAAGGCGGCCAGGTCACTGTATAAGAAGGAAAAGGTCGAAGCCAATGACCAGCTATTTCTGGCAGGTTACTCGGAAGGGGGCTATGTAACACTGGCTGCCCAAAAGGAGATCGAGACCCACCCGGAGCACGGCCTGAAAATAACCGCTTCGGGTGCCGGAGCAGGTGGCTATGACCTGACAGCTATGCTGGCCGATGTCGTAGCCGGTAAACCCTACAGTTATCCGGCTTACCTGGCCTATGTGCTGCAAAGCTACAACACGAGCTATAACTGGAACAGGCCTTTTACTGACTTTTACCAAGAGCCCTATGCACCCCGGTTAGCCGGCCTTCTGAACGGAGGGCACAGCGGGGGCAGCATCAATAGGCAGATTCCGACAAAACCGGAAGAGCTTTTTACAGCGAAGTTTCTGGCTGATCTGAAAGGGAACGGAGAGCAGGCACTGAAGCAGGCTTTGCAGGAAAACAGTTTTAACGATTGGGTGCCGCAGAGCCCGACCCGCTTATACCATGGCACCGCCGATGTGATTGTGCCCTATGCCAACAGCGAACAAACCTACCAGCGCATGAAGGCGGCCGGCGCTCCCGACCTGACACTGGTGCCCATCCCGGATGGCACGCACGAGAGCAGCTTTATACCTATGCTTAAGGACCTGGTGCCCTGGATGCAATCCTTCGAGAAACGGTAAGCAGTATGCTTCTATAAAAAGAAGACCTCATTGCTTAGCAATGAGGTCTTCTTTTTAGGTGAAAAGGGTTCAGAGTTGGAGCCGCTATACCTTGGTAAACTTTACGGTATACACCATCGGGATAAGGTCCTGCAAATGCGCAATGCGCCAGAAACCATCAGGCCCCTGTATTGTGTGTGCGAAGCAGTTGTAGGGCGAGTACGGAAATTCGTGCAGGTGCTCCAGCTGCAGGCCCTGGTTGCGTAGCGCCATGATGACCTCACTTAGGCTGTGGTTCCAGGAGTATTCCTTGTACTGGATCGGAGCGTTCCGGTCGGTATAGGTGCCCGAACTCTCTTCCACGATCGGCTCCTGCGTGTTGTGGTAAGCGTATTTGATTTCCTTGAAGTCATTGTCGAACATCCAGACCACCGGGTGAAATTCTGCCATGTAGAACGTACCGCCCGGTTTCAGAAAATGAGCAATAACTTGGGCCCACTTTTGCAGGTCCGGTAGCCAGCCGACCACCCCATACGAAGTAAACACGATATCAAACTGCCCCTGCAGGTTCTCCTTCAGGTCGTATACATTGGAGCGCACAAAACGGGCATCGAGTCCGAGTTCCTGGTTGAGCGCCTCTGCCTCCCGGATAGCCTCATCCGAAATATCCATACCGGTCACTTCTGCTCCAAGCCTGGCCCACGAAAGTGTGTCCAGCCCGAAGTGGCATTGCAGGTGCAGCAGACTTTTGCCCGCCACATTTCCCAACTCCTCCAGCTCCATGCGGTTAAGGGACGTTTTACCTGCCTTAAAACCGGCCACATCATAAAAATCGGATGCTTTGTGGATGGGGGTACGCAGGTTCCAGGCCTGGCGGTTCGCTTCAAAGAATGCCTCTTCCATAAAAAATGCTTTTAGAATATAGAAAGGTAATAATATTTTGTAGATATAAAATTTACTATATTTAGGTTTGAATAGAATTTTAACTTCTAAACAGAACACACATGAAAATTACAGGGAAAGAAGGCGGACCGATAGACCGCGCTTCGGCCAAAAGATGGACGGCAAATTACAGACGTCAGGCAGGACAGGGAAAGGTGCATTGTCATATGTTCGGAAAAGACACGATCCGCGAACTGCTGGACCAGGACGGATGCATGGGCATCAAGATTTACTATGCCCTGAACGATGAAGGCAAACAGCAGGTCTTGCTGGTAAGTACGGATGCGGATGGGAATAATATGGAAGACGGCTTGATCCTGGACAAATCCGCATCCTGTCCGCCGGATTGCAGCGGCACGGGTGACTTAGACGAGTAAAGGGTTGAATGGATATTTTTAGATTTTTTGTTTACCTATCCGCTTCCTCCATACTTGTTCCGCTGGTTGTGGCTTCCTTCCGGTTGCGCAACGGCGGACCATTTGTATGGATTTTGTTTAGCTATGCCCTGGTTATTTCCTTTGTAGAAGGCGGTGGTCTTTACACGGCTTATATGCTGGGGAAGAATAACTTTTGGCTTTCTCATTTATACGTTCCCTTAGAGTACATGCTGCTTTCCCTGGCGCTCAGCCTTGGCTTCCAGAACAAAGCGATCCGGCAAGGCATCTACCTGTCCATTGGGCTGGTGCTGCTGTTTGCTGTAGCCAACCTTTTTCTGTGGCAGCCGCTGGACACGATGAATTCCTATGTCAGAACGCTTAGCAGCACCCTGATGAGCCTGCAGGCATTGCTATACCTGTACAAGGCCTTTATGGACATGACGAACGTGAAACTCCTCCGGGATTCATTCTTCCTGCTGAGCGTAGGTATACTCATCTACTTCGTGGGGACTGTTTTCCTGTATGTCTTCCTGGAAAACATGATCCGGGAATCGAGGCCGCTGGCACGCTCCTTCATGATCATCAATTCGATGTGTACCATTACCTTTAACCTGATTGTAGCCACTGTGCTATGGAGAGTACCCCGACGCTAGATCCCTGGCTTCCCGTCCTGATCATCACGCCTGTCATGCTCCTGCTGGTAGCCGGCATCATTGTGTTCGTGGTGCGCTACCACAAGCGCCTGGTAGCGCATCACGAACACCTGCGGCACCTGCAGGAAATACGGCAGCGGCAGTTGCTGGAGGCAGCTCTGGAAGCGCAGGAAAGTGAGCGCCGTCGCGTAGCCCGTGACCTGCACGATGAAGTAGGGGGTATGCTGGCGCTGGTGCGGCTGAACATCGGGCAACTCGGCGGGCAACCTGCCCCATCCGTCGGAGCAAGCGACACGGCAGTACGGGCCAAGCAATTGCTCGACGAGGCCATCGGGAGCGTCCGCCGCATCTCGCACGACCTGATGCCGGTGGTGCTGGAGAAACTGGGGCTAATTCAGGCGATCCGGAGTATGGCCCATTCCATTCCGCCGGGCAGCGGACTGGAAATAAAATTCACGCACAGCCAGGATTACGAGCGGCTCCAAGCCCGACAGGAGCTGCTGCTCTTCCGGATCCTGCAGGAGCTTCTGAATAACTCCCTCAAACATGCCGGCGCTTCGGTCATTACGATCGACCTGCAAAAAAACGGGCCGGAGGTACGGCTCACGTACACGGACAACGGCAAAGGATTCGCATACGCTCCAGCTTCGCAGGACACGCCCGGCGCTACCGGATTGGGGCTAAAGAATCTCCAGAGCAGGGTCAGCCTCCTGCAGGGGACCTTTGCGTATAATTCTGCACAAGGTGCCGGAATAAAAGCTGAAATTGTCATTCCAATTTCATAGATTTGGCTTACTACTTATGAAGGCCTGCTTATGGAAATGCAGTCACTTACGCTGGCGATTGCCGATGATCATACCCTTTTCAGGAAAGGGATAATCGAAATTCTGAAGAACTTTAATGAAATAACCGTTACCAGCGATGCCGGCAATGGCGTAGAGCTGCTGGAAAAAGTAGAGCACAACCTGCCTGATATCGTGATGCTGGACCTCGAAATGCCTGACATGGACGGCATTGCCGTCGCCCGTTACCTGCTCAGCAAGTACCCGCAGGTGAAGATACTGGTGGTATCGATGTATGGCGAAGAGGAACTGGTGAATAAGCTGATCGAAGAAGGCGTGCATGGGTACCTGCTCAAGTGCGCGGAGCCTGACGAATTGCGGGAAGTGCTCCAACTGCTCAAAACCGGAAACACGCATTACTGTGCTGTCCCGAAACAACACTTCACGTTAGGACACTTAAAATAAAAGCCGCGACCTCTCGCGGCTTTCGTGTTTTGCAGGCTATCCCACCGTCCGGATGTGCTGAACCACCCACACGGCGACCAGGGTAACGACACAGGCCATGATTCCGACCCATTCAAAATGGACCAGTTTCCCGTCAGCTGCCTCCTGCACGATAAAGCCTGACACCAGCGCGGCTATACCTGCTCCCAGCTGCTGTACCGAAGAACTGATGCTCATAAAACTTCCCCGCAACTTAGGCTCCACGCTGGAGGTCATCAGCGACATGGCCGGCACAAAACGTGCCCCAAAGAAAATAAAGAACACCGTCGATACCAGCAGGGCCACATAATGCTGCACGGGAGGCAGGTTTGTGATCAGCAGGATCGGTACCAGAGAGATCAGCGCAGCTGCCCGGAAAACGAGTTGTTTGCCATACTTATCTGCCAGTCGCCCGGCCCATTGCGAAGTGAACACGGTGGCAAGTCCCCCGAAAAGGTAAATGTAACTCAGCTCCCGCTCCGTAAAGCCTACATTGGCCACCATGTACGGGCTGATGAAAGGCACGACCAGGAAGCCGGCAACCGTCAGGGCTAACATCAAGGACATCGCCCATTGCAGGTTGCGCTGCACCAGGATCGCCTTCAGTACCTGAAACGGATTGCCAGGGACAGCATTGGTCAGGTGACCGCGCATAGGAGGCAGAAAGCGGACCGATCCCAGCAGGATGATCAGGCTCAGGCCTACCAGCAGGTAAAACGGCGCATGCCAGCTCATCTCACTGGCCAGGTATAAACCAATTGGTATACCGGCAATGGAGGCTACTGAGAAAGCAGCCATCACACGTCCTGTGGCCGCTCCCCGCCGGTATTCAGGTATAGCATCGCCGATGATGGCCAATACCAGCGCGCCCAGCACACCGCCAAAACCACCGGCCACCACGCGGGCGGTCAGCAGCAACCCGAAAGTAGGGGCAAGCGCACAACCCAGTGTCCCGATGATGAAACCAAGGTATAAGGCCAACAGCGCATGCTTGCGGTCAAACCGGTCGATGAAGAGCGCACTCACAAAGCCGGCAATGGCAGCGCTGAAGGTATAGGCCGATACCAGCAGCCCAAACTCCCGCGGCGATATCTGGAAAACGCGCATCAGTTGCGGGCCTAGCGGCATCATGATCACAAAGTCCATCATATGGGTGAACTGGATCGCCGCCAGTATAAAAATCAGCAAGCCTTCCCTGATGTCCTTTTTAGGTACCAGGGGCTCCTGTTGCTGTGCACTGTGGCCTACGGTATGCGTATCTTTCAAGCTGTTCATAGTTTAAACAATATTATACGATCTTTCCGCCCTTTGAACAGGCTATACGGACCGTATGCTGGCGTATTTTATCGGAAAATCCGGACTGGCCGAAGGTATCTAAACTTCAGCGGGCTCCAAAATGTTTTCGTGAAACAAGATATCGGAGGGAGTAGTAAAGTTTTTATGGCGAAGAAGCAACAGGAGCTGGTATGTGAGTTGTGTGGCCGGGAGGTGCTCTACCTGACGAGCCACCACCTGGTGCCCCGCGAAGAGGGAGGCCGCTATGGCGCCACGGCAGAATTATGCCAGCCCTGCCACAGCACCTTGCACCTCACCTTCAGCAACCGCGACCTGGCCACTACCTACAACTCCATACCTGCTTTGCAGGAAGCCGAAGCATTGCAGAAGTACCTGAAGTGGGTGCGAAACAAACGTCTCGAACGCATTGCCAACCGGCGTGGCAGGCGCCGGAAATAAGGCTTTACTTGCCTGTAACGGCGGCTTCCCCTTTCTCCCGGAGCTCCAGTACCAGGGCCGTTTTGAACTGAAGAAAGTTTGCCTCCAGGCCGGCCGGGTAGTGATGCGGGTTGAGCAGGCGCTTGATACTCTCGTGCAATTTGTTGAGCTCTGCTTTCCGGTGGGCTCTGATCGTTTTGAGAGCAGGTAGCTGGCAGACCAGTTCTCCCTTCGCCAGGATGGGCACCAGCAGGTCCTGGTAAGCGGTGCCGGCAGGTATAGCTTTGCGGTGCGTGCTGTCCAGCGGGTTCACGACCAGGATGTTTTCCGGCAGGGGCTCCGCTTCATTGAAGATCATATCGGCGATATACCCGTTTTCGTCATAATAGCGGCGCACCTGTTGTACCCCCGGGTTGGAGGTTTTTTCGAGCTGCTCCGATAGTTTGATGTTATAGCTCCAGCTGCCGTCTTCCTGGCGCAGGGCCGCCAGTTTGTATACCCCGCCCAGAGCAGGCTGGTCGTAGGCGGTCACCATTTGGGTGCCCACACCCCAGACATCAATTTTGGCTCCTTCCTGTTTCAGGCTGGTGATGATGTGCTCGTTCAGGTCATTGCTGGCCACGATGTTGGTTGCTGTGAATCCCGCCTCATCGAGCAGCTTTCTGGCCTCTATGCTCAGGTAGGTCAGGTCTCCCGAATCGAGTCGTATACCGTTGAAGGTGAAACCCGATGGCTGGAGTTTCCGGGCCACCCGGATCGCATGCTTCACGCCTTCGAGGGTATTATAGGTATCTACCAGGAAAACGGAGTCATGTGGAAAAGCAGTACCGTAGGCTTCAAAGGCAGCACTTTCGCTTTCAAAGGCCTGCACCCAGCTATGGGCGTGCGTGCCGCTGACCGGTATGCCGAACAGCTGACCGGCCAGCAGGTTAGAAGTGGCATCTACTCCGCCTACATAGGCAGCCCGCGTGGCAGCCAAAGCGCCGTCTATTCCCTGGGCACGCCGCATGCCAAATTCGCTAACCTTGTCGCCTTTGGTGGCCTCCACGATGCGGGAAGCTTTTGTCGCGATCAGCGTCTGGAAGTTGAGGATGGTGAGCAGGGGTGTCTCGACGAGCTGGGCCTGCAACAACGGCCCCCGCACCCGCAGCAAGGGCTCGCTCGGGAATACAACCGTGCCTTCAGGTATGGCATCGACATCGCAGGTGAAGTGCAGCTCCCGCAGGTAGTCCAGGAAGCCCTGCTCAAAGAGGGGCTCGTTCCGGCTGCCTTTCAGGCTGCCCAGGTAGGCCAGGTCCTCCTCCTGAAACCGAAGCTGTTGCAGATATTCCACGGCATGTTCCAGGCCGGCCGCTATGGTATACCCTCCTTTGAAGGGGTTCTTGCGGAAGTAAAGGTGAAAAACAGCTTCCTGCTCCGCCATACCCTGTTTCCAGTAGCCATAGGCCATGGTGAGCTGGTAGAGATCGGTAAGGAGTGTGAGCGAAGTGTTGTATATCTTTTTGAGCGTCATGATCTGGAATGCTAGCTTCTTAAAAACGGATACCGGTGCGAATGGATTTGGAAGGATACCCTTGTGGCTTCCGGTCACGGTACAGCGTCAAAATTAGTGTAACGGGTTGGTTTTGCAGCAGGGTCTGTCACTTTTTTACAGTCAGGCCACTTTTCCGTACCTTTAAGGCATGATGAAGCGACAGTTTATACCTTTCTCAGAGGCTAAAAAATACAAGGCGATCATTGTGGATAGTGCGCATCCGAATGGTTTTATACTTTCTCACTGGCGCGGTGTGCCCACGCCTGCCGAAGCGCGCGACGATACGAGCGCAGCCATCGTCCTGAACGCGCTGCGGCTCAACCTGCCCGGGTTAGAGCTGCCGTACGTCACCGCCAATCATTTCGATATTGATGGTTTTGTTGGGGTATGGAGCCTGCTGAACCCGGAAAAGGCACTGGAAAACGAGGAGCTGTTGCGGCAGATGGCCCTTATCGGCGACTTCCGGGAGCTGGACTTGAACCACCCGCTGGCAGGCGAAGCGCTCAAACTGGTCTGCTGGATCAATGCCCGGGAGCGGGAGATGTTTTATGCACCTTTTGCAGCCGATGAGATGGAGGAGGCGGAAGTGAAGCTCTGCCAGAACAAGTTTGCGTATTTTCTAAGAGAGTTCGGGCGCGTGCTGCAGGACCCGGACTGGGAGAAACCGGTGTGGGAAGAGGAAGTAGCCGATGTGCTGCTGGGCTACCGGGACACGTACAAGCCGGACACAAAACTGGAGCGTCACCCGGACATCGGCCTGATCATCGTCCAGACGCACCGGCCCCTGCACTACTACGCCTTGTTCAGCCGCACCATTGGGTTTGATATCGTGCTGAGCTGCTATGACGACAACCGCTACGAACTGGAGTACAAGTATACCACTTGGGTGGACATTGCCTCGAGGCCAACCCTGCCGCGTATAGCCCTCGACCCGCTGGCGCAGCAACTCAACGAGTTGGAGCAATCTGGCCGTACCTGGACCTGCGACAGCATCACCGAAACCGGCCCGTTGCTCCGCCTGGAAGGAGGGGAGCTGTCCCGCATGGAGACGTTTGACAACCCGGATAAACGGGAAATATTTTCTTCTTCCATACCGGTTGGGGAGTTGAAGCAGACGATCCTGGATTATTTCAAAACAGCGTATGCAGGTATACAACCCAAGCGCTATTGGACCTGGGAGGAGGTAAAGGAACTCAACCGCAGGTATAAACAGGTATAGCAGGAGCGCAAACAGAACGTTTGTCATTTTTGAGAACCAGATTCATGCACCTTTTTGTTTGCGCTCGTATACATAGTAAAACTGTGATATAGAGCCTACGGTACACTAACCAAACAGAAACATGAAAAAGATTCTCTGCCCAACAGACTTTTCCAAGACGGCCGCCCGGGCTGTGGAGTATGCCACCCTCATTGCCCGGCAGGCTGGTGGCCACCTGACGCTGTTGCATGTCGTGCACCTACCGATCGTGGATACGTCGGAAACGGCGCTGGTAGCCAGTGAGCTGTTGGGGGAGCAGATGCGGGACGCCGAAGAGCGCCTGAAAGGGCTTTGCCAGCATATGGAAGAAGTGCATGGCGCAAACAGGGGCAATGCGTTTACCTGCGATTATGTACTGAAAGAAGCCCTGCTGACCGATATCACCCAGCATCTGACCAAGAGCAGCGGTTATGACTTGATCGTGATGGGCACAACAGGCGGTGGCAGTGCACTGGAGGAACTGCTGATCGGTAGCAATGCCGAGGCGGTGATAGAACAAGTGAAATGTCCCGTGCTCTCCGTGCCGTCCACAGCCGATAGGCCACGGATCAACAAAATCATTTACGCCTCCGACTATGCTCCGGAAGATACGGAGACACTACGCGAAGTCCTGAAATTTGCCAGCCTGTTCGGGGCGACTGTCGATGTGGTGCATGTCACAAAAGAAGCAAGTGAAGCCAACAGGTCAAAAGCTGAAAAATTCTGGCATAGCTTACAGGCTGCTTTCCCGGGTGTCCCGCTGCGGTTTCAGGAAGTGATCAGCAGGCACCGGGACGAAGGGCTGAAAAGTTATTTCAATGAAGTGGGGGCCGATATGATCGCGATCCTGCGCCGGGATAAAGGTTTTTTGCGGGAGCTTTTCTCCCAAAGCCTGGCCGAAAAAATGACCTACCAGGCGGAAGTACCGTTGCTGGTACTCAAAGGCAGCAGGCATTAAACGTGCATAAGGTATAAAAAACAAAGGCGGCTCTTTCCGGAACCGCCTTTGTTTTTTATACCTTACTGACCAAGTCCGGTTTCCATTCTCACTGCATCCTCATCAAAAATATGGGCCAGGTCGCCGCTGCAGGTCTCGCAGTTGTACCGGTCAAAGTCTTCGATCGCCCGGGTGAGGGTCAGGTTCCGGAATGTGCTGTTACAGGTTATCAGCACCGGGCAATCGTGCTTTTGGTGGAAAGTGTCTGCCGGGCCATCCATGCAGATATAGACCCGCTTTTTGGCCAGATCCGGCGATATAGAAAAGAACTCCGGTTTGGGGCGGGGTTGCTGCTGCACGGTATCTGCCTGGGCGATGACTTGTTGGGTAGTATCGGTTGCCTGTTCGTCAGGAGTCTGGCAGCCTGCAAAGGCGATGAGCAGGAAAAACAGACCTGCAGTAGCATGTTTTAGCATAAGGGGGATGTCGTATAGGTATAGCGAATAGCCAAAAATAAGTGCTTTTATTCGGGGCTGCAAGTTTTGTCGGCGCGGCGGTTATACTGCCGGATAGCGACTGCTTCCGTCACCGTCAGTGTTTGTTCCTTGCAACGCTTCAACACGGAGCAGTTTTTGGAAAAGTGGTAGACCGCTGACCCGGAGCTGTCGCAGAGGTATACCTTCCGGTTGGTGGCGCCGGCAGGTACAGACGCTTTGCTGTTGTCGACGGGAGCCGGTTTTTGCTTCCGGAAATCCCAGGGAGCTACCGGATTCGGGTCCTGCCACAGGCCACGCTTGAAGCGGCGGGCATCGGCCTCCAGGTTCTCAAGATTCTTGTCTTTGGAGTAGGCTTTATAATGCCAGGCAAAGCCTTCGCGCACCATCTCTTCATTCAGGCTGCGCCCGTCCGGAAGCACAATGGTGCCGACCGTGCGACCATAGCGGTCCTTGTTGTGCTCGATCAGCCGCACATTTTTGCCAAAGGCCAGGTCAGAAGCGAACTGCTTGGCCTTTTGCCCGAAGGCCTGGTTCTTTTCAGGCGTATCGATCCCATACAACCGTACGGTCACTGGCTGTCCATTGCGCAATACCTCAAACGTATCGCCATCCTTTACGCCCACTACTTTGTCCCCGGCCACAGTAGCAGGTGTCGGTGATTCGACAGATGCCCGTGTGTTATCGGGCGCTGTTTCCTGAGCGGCCTCAGGTGCCGGCGGCACCGGTTGCTGAGCCGGGGGTAGACCCTGGCGCTGCCGGAATTCTTCACGCGCCTTATCGCCATCTTGATTGCAGGACGGGAAAGTAAGCAGGAACAGCGCGTAGAGGTAGATGAATAAGGTTCTTTTCATGGATCAAAGGTGCTACTATTCTTCTTTTACCACAACTACCGGCAATTGTTTAGCGCAATATTTTCAGGTATAGCCCGCATGTAGAAGGGAGAAAAGAACCTGTTTCGATGTGGAGGCAGTAGCTGGCAGGTATAGGGAATAAGCGTGGGATCAGACCAGCTCCTGCATTTCCCGTTCAGCCTCAGACGGGGGAGCTTTCTGTGCCGGATCAGGGCTGACGAAAGGCACCGTGAACATGAAATTACTGCCGCTTCCAGGCGTGCTTTCCACCCAGATCGCTCCTCCGTTCTGCTCCACAAATTCCTTGCACATGGCCAGCCCCAGGCCGCTGCCTTTCTCGTTGGCAGTACCACGGCTGGAATAGCTGCCGCGCCCGAAGAGCTTCTGCTGTACTTCGGGGGTGATGCCTATACCTGTGTCCTGCACCGAAACCAGCAGCATTCCCTGCCGGATGCTGGCCGAAAGCGTGACTTCATCGTTTTCCTTGCAGAACTTAATGCCGTTGGAAATCAGGTTGCGGAGCACAAGCCGGATCATGTCCTTGTCGGCAATGGCGGTCAATTCCGGGGCGATGTTGTTTTCCAGTTTTATGTTCTTGCTGGCCGCCATCGGCAGCAGAAGACGAAGGTTCTCCTCGGCCAGTTCACGCAGGACGATCGGCTGCCGGTCTGCTTCAAAACCCTCCATCTGTGCTCTTGCCCATTCGAAGAGGTTATCGAGCATCCACAGGACATTTTGCTGCCCTTTCACCAGGCTATTAAAGAGGCTTTCCTGTTTGTCAGCGGGTACTTTGCCCATGGCCATCACGTGCAGCAATCCTTTGAGCGCTACCAAGGGTCCCCTCAGATCGTGGGCGATGACTGAGAAAAGCTTGTCTTTGATCGTGTTGAGCCGCCGAAGCTCTTCTTTCTGGGTCTGGAGCTGCTCGGCCTGCATTGTCAGCGCTTTCTGGTGCTGGCTGAGTGCCTTGTTCTTATGTGTGATCAATTCGTTCTTCTGAGTAAGCACGTTGTTGATGTGGCGCAAGTGCTGGCGTCTTCTGAAAAACACGTAGGCGATCACACAAACCAGGAGCAACAAGGCGATCATGAAATACTGGATAATACTCTTTTGCTCCAGTTCCTTTTTATTCAGCTCCTGTTCTGCCCGGAGCAGCAGGTTTTCCTGGTCCTTCTGGGCAGTCTCGTACTTCACCCGTTCCTGGGCGATCCTGTTGGTGGAGTGCTCGTTTTTGAGGCTGTCGCCATAGGCGTTGTACAGGGTCAGGTAGTGATGGGCCATTTCATAATCTCCCATGGCCGTATAGATCTTATCCAGTACGGCAGCATTGTACTGAATCTCGGCTTTGCCCTTGTAGCCTTTTGCGATTTCCAAGCTTTCCAGGGCATTGTCAATGGCCTTGTCATACTTTTGGGCAAGCAGGTACGCTTCTGCTCTGCCCCGCAGCGCATATACCTTGTCGTGCGAGCTCCGGATCATTTCGGTCAGCGGGAGCGCCTTGTTGAAAAAAGTCAACGCTTTGGCATGATCCCCCTTGCTGGTGTAGGCGTTGCCGATGTTGATCAGGGAGATAACAATGCCGCGCTGGTCTTTCAACTGCTCCTGTATCGGGAGGGCGTAATGATAATAAACCAGCGCGCGCTCAAATTTTCCCTGGGCCAGAAA
>NZ_JSYF01000509.1:0-2221 GCF_054824225.1 Pontibacter sp. HJ8 | reverse complement strand
CGATTATACCTTTGGCTTTATAGCTGTCGAAGAGCACAGAGGTGTTCGGGTTTCTTAAGTCGAAATCCAGGAGAACCACTTTCTTGCCAGAAGTAGCCAGGCTGAAGGCCACATTGGTACTTACATAGCTTTTCCCTTCCCCGGGAATGCTGGAAGTCACCATGATCTTCTTTTTGGTGAACGTTCGTCCGTAGAGGCCCATCGTTACCCGCAGTTGCCTGAACTGCTCTATCTCCGAAGGCTCTGTAGGCTCAACAAAAACGCCTTTCTTTAGATTCTGGACGCTGGACAGTTCAGCCACGATAGGGGCATTGGTGTACGCCTCAATTTCTGACCTGAAAAGTACCTTGCTGTTCAGCATTTCTTTCCCTAGCACCAGACCTATACCTACCCCCAGGGAGAGGAATACAGCTGACATGTAAGCATAAATTGGCTTGGGACTGATCGGGTTTCGGGAGGCCTCCGCCATATCCACGATTCTCAGATCCTCTGCTGTAGGGGCATAAGAAAGAACAGTTTCTTCTCTTTTCTGGAGCAAAAAGCTATAGGCTTCGTTTTTAATTGTTTGCTGCCGGCTGATTTCCAACAGCTCTCTTTCCTTGTTTGGAATGGTCTGCAATAAGGAGTTATAAGCATTGTTGGTAGAGGCGATATTGGCACGGCTTGCCAGTAAATTATCCCGCTGGTTCCGGATATTTTCTAAAATACTAGGTCTGATGCTTCCAATTTCCTCTCTTAGTGACACAAGTATGGGGTTATTTTCAGCAGTAGTTTTACTGAGCTGCTGGTACTGGATCTCAGTAGTGTAAAGCTTCTGTAAAAGCTGCGTAAGCACAGGGTCATTAACACCCAAGGTCGAAGGTACAATCCCCGCTGCTTTACTTTTGGATACGACATATTTTTCAACTTTATCCAAAACAGCCAGTTGCAGATTTATCTCTGACATTTTACGATCATTATCCCCCACATTCTGCAGAAACATCCGTCCCTGCGCATCCAGGTTTACAGCTCCATTGGAAGCGCGGTACTGTACTATTTTATTCTCAAGTTCCGCCAGTTCTTTTTCTATGAGTCGGATGCGACTCTCAACGAATTCAAGTGTTTCCGTGGCCAGTTTATTTCTGTCCGTAATGGCTGTCTGCTGGTAGGCATGGATCAAAGCATTCAGTATATCTTCTCCACGTTCCGGTACCTGGTCCTCCAGGTACAGGTTAACCACACTAGAAAGCTTACCCGGTGTCTCTATACTGATGCCGTTGAGGAGCTGGTTTGCAACTTTTTTAGGATTTGAAATGGAAAAGAAAAGGGGAGCTTCGGTTGAGTCTGTTCTTTTCTTATTTTCTGAAAAACGCATTACGCCGTAGGGAGTTTTGACCCATTTGTCAAGAGGATAAGCCTCATAGTCTATTTCTACTTTCTTTTGTGAATCGTTGTAAGTAAAATAAATCGCAGGCTGCTCTTTCGCTTCTGCCGGCGATTCCAGGGTAATGGTGATGGGCGAAGTGGTATAAGCCGGAATCGATCTGAATCTGTTGTCTTCTTCATAGACAGACACATACAGACCAAGTTCATCCACTACTTGTTTCATCAAAGCATGAGAGCGGAGGACATTGATCTCATTCTCAACAATTTTATTTGTGGTAAAAGCGTCGATCGATTCTGTCATTTTGGAGTCATTAACCCCTTTCTTTTCGTCTTTTACGATGACTGATGCAGAAACCCCATAAGAGGGTACTGCCAGAAAATGAAGATAACCCCATGCTCCCAGCATGCAAACAACTAAGAGGACAGCAAACAGAGGCCAGAAGGGCAAAAATTTAAAGACGATGGATGCCCCTATGTTATCTTCAGTGTTTGACTTATTGTTAACCATAAGCTTCTTTAATATTATCTTGTTAAACGATCGATACTGACCACAACAAAAGTCAAGGAACTCAGGATGAGTGGCAGCCATTGTCTTGTTGCACTTGCAGAGGCAATTTTAGATTTATTCGGCTCTACATAGATGATATCATTCGACTTTAAATAGTAATAAGGAGAAGTAAGTAACTCGTTTGTGGTCAGATCAATTCGTACAAGTTTCTTTACACCTTTCTCCTCCCTGATCAAGAGCACATTGTCTCGCTTGGCAAAAATTGTCAGGTCTCCTGCCAGTCCCAGTGCTTCCAATAAGGTCAGCTTTTCATTCGGTACAGTAAAAACTGATGGGCGAGCGACTTCT
>NZ_JSYF01000508.1:0-2445 GCF_054824225.1 Pontibacter sp. HJ8 | reverse complement strand
TGCATTCTTTGGAAAGAAAGTTTTAATGGGCATATTTCAGCACTTCGCTTACCATAAATTCAGTCGTATCAATGCAGTCGGATAGAAGAACTTCTCTGATATTTTTATACCTATGCTTGCTACCTTCATCTTCTAAAATTGACACAGCCTTCTCAATGGCTCTTTGCTGATCCTGCTCACTCTCAGTAAAGTTAAATACAAGGCCATACTTCTTCTCTTCCTCATCTGTATAGCCTCTTCCGTCATTGTCCATAAAAATCGAGGGTGTACCTAATACAGCTGCCTCTGATGCCATGGTCGCACTTTCTCCGAACAACAAACTACTGTAGTAGATGGCGTCATGCATTTTATCGAATGGAATTCTTATCCTGTATTTTTCCAGGTCCGGCGGTAATTCACCTTCCGATGTAATGAACACTTTGGCCAGTTTGGCCAGTGCCTGGACTGCTTTTCTTTTGTTTTGAAGGGTCATACCGGCGTGATCAAAATCATGGGCGGCGGCCCAGGAAACAAATCTTACAATGACATACTTCTCATTTTCCTGTACGCCGAGTATATCCAGGATTTCGGGGTCAGGCGTAAAGTAGGCAGGATGTAAATAAGCGAGCTCCATGTATCCGTTGAATCGCACCTGTTTTTCACCTAAGTCCGTGCGGTAACAGGAAGGCGTGAAAACTTTTGTGGCGAAAGGCACTGTGAGTTTATGATGTAAACTAGCGTGTTCGGTGTCGCTGAACACGAAGGAAGGTTTGCCTAATAATTTCGCTACTTGGGAAGGATAAGGATGAAGGAAATTAAGAAACAGATCTGGCTTAAAGCGGGATGATATCTTCATCAAAGTTAAATTGGCATAAAGCAGGTATAGAAACTTCCCGATCCGCCCATCTTTGCCTTTGCCCCGGTTTATAAAAGGTATATTGTACAGGTTCAACAGCCGGTGCGCCATCTCCTTGTTCCGGGACACGAAAAGGATTTTATGCCCTTTCGCATGCATTATTCTGGAGAAATTTTTGAAATAATGGACATGCGCCGGGTGATTGATGTCGATGATGATTCTCATTTTCTTAGATGATGCTAATCGGGTAGAAGGTATGGGTAGGGGGTATGCAACACGTCCGCTCCGGAGGCGTCAACGCACGTTTCGTAACTTATGAACAGAGCCTCTGTTGTAAACTGGAAAGGGCAATGCAGCAGGTATCAGTAGGCTTCCTGGGTGGTTGGATTTTTGGCTAAAGGTTCTTTAGCGCGACTCCTGTGCATGGAGCAACACATTTGGTAAACTTCAACTAACCGTTTTGCAATGGTGGTTGAGTCTAATCCTAATTCTTTGATGCGTTGTGCTCCGTTTGTTCGGCCTTTTAGCTCTGAAAACTTCAGGGCAGCCATAATTTTTTCGGCAAAATCTTCGGCATCAAAAGAGGCTGTAAAACATCCTTCTGTGTCTCCTATAACCCATTCGATATCGCCCACATTGGTAGCTACAATCGGACAATTGCAAGCCATTGCTTCTTTAACAACATTGGGAGAGCCTTCCATGAAGGATGGGACCACCAGGAGATTTGCCGAGTTTAAATACGAGCTTATTTCTTCATGCGGTATAGGATATGGATTTATAAGCTCTACATCCGGCAAATTCAAACGGGAAACCGCTGACTGAGCGAGTGGATAATTTTTACCTATCCGCTCTTTACTTCCCAGGAACAAAATGTATTTTTTTCCTGTATCCAGCCCGACTTTTTCTGGATTTGATTCAGGGATCGGTTTGAAAACTTCCGTATCTACCCCGTTCGGGATGATGAACGATTTGTGTTTCAGATAAACATAGTCTTCAAGATTTTTAGACTTGGAAATTATGGCTTTTACGAATGGTTGAATAAGAAAGGAAGAGAGCATAAAGAACCTGCTTCCGAACCGGATCTTGTTGACGCCTATATAATCTCCCTGTGCATCATCCCCCATCAGGGATAAGATGACCGGAGTATTGCCCGAACCGATTACGGCTGCCCAGCCAGATAATGAAAAGTGAGCGTGAATAAGATCATAGGATCTGTTTTTCAGGTAATTCCGTAATCTAAATCCGGCCTTTACGTACCCCCACAAGCCTTTTCCTATGATAGGAAAGTATTCTACATCTATACCTAACTTTTTCAACGATTCACCTTGTGCTTTTATGAAAGGTATAACCTCAAAGTTTTTAGAATTGCCGCTACAGACGAAGAGTACTTTCATACCTATTTCTTATTAAGTGAGCCTATCGGACCGAATCTGGATTCCAGTAATGATCACACGAAAAAGAATAAGCGGTCATCCTGGGATATTTATATTGAAAACTACCTGTCAAACTACTTTTTGAGCCAGATGATTGTGGCTGGGAACAGGCTGGTCATTGTCCTCTTGTTCTTCTCTTCTATATTTAATGGCAGCTAATAACAGCATAAGAAGAGG
>NZ_JSYF01000507.1:0-334 GCF_054824225.1 Pontibacter sp. HJ8 | reverse complement strand
CCACAACCGACACTGCTATACCCTATTTATCAACAAAAAAATCCATATTCTTGGTTTGAAAAATAATCAGGCTCTCCTTGATGTTGGTGAGTACCGAGGCAGGTGATTTTAAACAAAACAGTGACCTGGACTTTCATTCGACAGGATGAATTAGCCCAGGTATAGCCTGTATATCTGCTCTAACACTTGTCCGTCCTGATGCTTAAGTAACTGAGTGAGCTAAGCAACCATGTGAAGGTGTGTAAAATGTGGAAGTGGGATTGCTAACGGCAAAAGGAAATAGTATTGATTGAAACGAAAGCAATCAAAAGAGAGGACTTAAAGTAAGAATATG
>NZ_JSYF01000506.1:0-4586 GCF_054824225.1 Pontibacter sp. HJ8 | reverse complement strand
TTTTTGAAGAAAGCG
The DNA here is from genome assembly GCF_054824225.1 of Pontibacter sp. HJ8. Taxonomy (NCBI): domain Bacteria; kingdom Pseudomonadati; phylum Bacteroidota; class Cytophagia; order Cytophagales; family Hymenobacteraceae; genus Pontibacter; species Pontibacter sp. HJ8. The sequence goes on along the minus strand of NZ_JSYF01000506.1, from coordinate 4,571 downwards.
ATAGGTTGCATTTTATGCTTTTAAACCAAAAACCTTTTAACACTAACTTCAAAATTTACATTTTTATTGCAAGGCGTCTCAAAAAGTGATCTTGCAGGACCTGTTTGGGGAGAGGACGCGCTCTGTTAGGAAACATGATGGAGGAGGACGCCCAGCAAAGTATGGCTTCCTATACCCTCACATCACCGCTCAACAGCCGGTGGTGTATTTAAGTTCTATAGCTGTCGGTAATAGATTGATAATTCGTGTTTTATAAAAAAAATTAGCAGGTATAAGAAAGAGAAAATGCAAACGGAAAGCCGCTTTTATCCGCCTTGCGATCTCCCGGAGAAGAGCAATGAAAGGCATGGCTGGGTTTTTTTGAAGAAGGCAGGTTGCTGATTTCGCGACTTAAGAAACTGTCTGGATAAGACAGCGACATCTTTTCAGGCAGTTCCCAGCGTACCTTTAAAAAGAGTATGCTTCGGGAAATGAAGAGCGGGAATGGGTAGTTCGTGGCAATGCCCCAAAGCTAGGATTTGTATTTTTCTTCCTGCCAGGGAAATTTTCCTTCCAGCTCGACTTGTAAAGACAAGCTCAGAAAAGTCCGGATCAGTACGATCAGGCCCAGTGTCAGCACCCTTTCCATGGTGGGTTCAGTTACGACAGTGGCAATGATGTCAGCCGCAACCAGTATTTCCAACCCCAGCAAAATAGCTTTGCCGAGATCTTGTCTCAGTAGCTTGTAAGAGCGTTGCTTGTTCTGTTGAAGCGCGAAAACGAATTTAATCATAGCAATCGCTGCACCGACCGCTATGATCAGTACACCTGCAGCCTCTATGATGCGGGCGATATACTCAATATGTAACCTGAAGTCGGGCATACCAATGGGTTTTCCCGCTTTTGGGGTCGGGAATCAAGTATCCATCTGTAAACGGAAAAGCCGGAAAGCTGGCTTATGACATTGTGAATGGCCAGCCTTTTCCGGCGCTAGTGCTTATTTTTCCGGATACCAGTTGCGCAGCCTCACATCAATTTTTTTACTGCCCGCATTCACTTTCTGTTTGAAGGCTTCCACATCACTCAGGCCCTGCTCTCCGCGGTAATGATAAGGGTATACGACAGCGGGTTTAAACGCAAGAACGGCTGAGGCAGCCTGGTCCACGTCCATGGTATAGGGCAGGTTCATGCACACGAATGCTACGTCAATGTTGCGCAGTGCCCGCATCTCAGGGATGTCTTCGGTATCGCCGGAGAGGTAAACTGTCTTGTTGCCCATCTGCAGGATGTAGCCATTGCCACGGCCTTTGGGGTGCCTGGAATCGTCCGTCTCGGGGAGGTTGTACATGGGGATCGCTGCAATGGCTATACCCAGTTGTTCGGTATGTTCCCCGTTGCCGATCACGACGGCCTTCTGTTTGAGCGGCTCGGGTAGTTTGTCGGCTACGGCCTGCGGCACTACCAAAGTAGCCTGGGAGGTGTTGATCGCTTCCAGGGTTTTCAGGTCCAGGTGGTCGCCGTGAATATCCGTGATCAGGATCAGATCAGGGGCTGCTATACCTTCAAAGGCCTCCGTTCCGCCATAAGGATCCACGTAGATGGTTTTGCCGTCCCATGTGAACGCTACGCTGCCATGCAGGACAGGCTGTATGGTGAGCGGCCCTTTGGAGGTTTTGATCTGGTCTGGAGCCGGCTTTTGGGCCATGGCAAAGAAACTGGCCAGTAAGCAGAGTGCGGTAAGTGTAGATTTTACTTTCATAGTCGATCGATTTTAGAATTTGAAGGCATAACAACCTGCCTGTTTTTATGTTTCGGAAGGTATAGCAGCAGCGTGCTACCTTATACCTGACTGTACAATTTACTACTCATCAATGGTATTCGCTGCGTTTGCTTTATTCAAGGCTATCCTGTTCTAGGGTAGCTTCTACGGTCGTCAGGTTGACATTCAGTTCATCAATTTTGTCGTCCTCTTCATCCCGGATAATGTTCTCTACACTGATACTGGCATTCTCGGTGCTCAACAGAATGTCCATGAACTCAGCCACGCCAAAACTGCCGAGCGGTGAAGCATCCATCGTCGCATACACAATGGCATCCGGTGCAAAGTAGCGCCGGATGGCAGGTTTCCACTGATCCCTGACTTCAAGGGGGATTTCCTCATTGAGCATGCCTTTCAGATAAGCCTCCAGACTGGTCGGGCGGGGATAAGATGGGCTTCTCTGGACAGGCGGTTTCTTTACGGCTTCCGGCTTTTTGACTGCCGGAGCAGGTGCTGGGTCCTGCCTAGTGACACGTGTTTTCTGGGTGACCGGAGTGGTGTCAGTGACCGGCTTCTTCGGATTTACATTTGTAGCCGTGGCGGTAGGGATCTTTTTAGCAGTACGGGTATCTTCCCCAGCAGCTGTGTCTTCAGCAGCTTGTCCGGCTGTATGGGACGTACTGGAGAAAGTGGCTGCTATTTTATCGGGGAGCTTGCCATTGAACACATAGAAGTAGGCAGCAACCAATGCGCCCAGCACCAGGAGTGTAATGAGAATAACAGGAAGTAGAGGCGATCTTTTTTTGTAAACAATCGACTCTGCCGTCACGCTGCCAAAGCTGCCATAGGTTTTCCACTTCCCATACTCGTTATAATAGGTAGCCTCATCTGCGAGCAGCCTGGCAGTCGGGCGCTTTTCAGGGTCAGGGTGCAGGCAGGCTCTGACCAGGTTGCTCAGGATACGCGAGTAGGGATTGGGAAGGTATGGCACTTCTGCTCCCTTGAGCAGACTGACGCCCCCGTTGCCCAGCCAGGGTACCTCGCCTGTGCAAAGCTCATACAGCACAACACCCAGCGAGAAGATATCACTTGCCGTGCTGTGTACAGGGTGTGCACGAAAGAGCTCAGGTGCTGCATACGCTGTGGCAGGACTATACTGATTACCCGTAGCTTTGAACATGATATTGCGAATCGAGCTGCTCATTTCAGGAGCAGACAGCAGGTAGCTGTCGTTGTCTGAAATCAGAATATTATCCGGAGAAACCTGCTTGTGTATAATAGGAGGTTGCCTGGTGTGCAGATAATCCAGCGCTCCAGCGATATGTGTCAGAAGGAACGCAATTTCCTCCTCCGGAAGGGGACCTCCTTCCAGTAACTTTCGGCTCAGTGAGCCCTGGGCCAGGTAGGGCATCACCAGGTAGGGTATACCTTCAAATATGTCGAACCGGAAAGGCTGCAGCAGGTAAGGATGATCCAGTGAAGCAAGCGCTTCCTGTTCCTTGCTCAGCTGCTCCAGGCTAAAATTATCCAGTCGTATGTCAGGAGTGAAGATTTTGACTGCCACTATGGCTCCTTCTGATGTCCAGTCCTCCGCTCTCCATACTTCTGAAATTTTACCTATACTAAACCGCTCTTTCAGTAGATAATGTTCAGCAAAAATTCCATTTTTAGTTGGTGTACTCATAGATACAGTATTCTCAAGAAGTAATACGGGAATAATCTCTCAGAGTAACGGAGTGATGAGGGAAGACGGTATACAGGCAGTAATAAAGCGGAGGATTCAGATGGCTAAAAGCATTGGCTTCATCCATAAACCGGAGGGGTACTTCTTATGTTCGCGCAGGAAAGCTGTCGCGCATAAAGTGGCATTGTAGACTGAGTCAGCCAGTGAACAGGGTATATCAATCAGCATTTGTCCCGGGCCCCTTTGAAGGAAGCCAGAATATTTCCTGAAATACAATCGCCGCAGCAAGTGCTGCGGCGATTGTATTTCAGGAATTTGTCTCGGTGCTGAGCGTCAGCCAATGTTCCTCACCCAGATGATGTTCACGAGAGGTTCTATTTGTCCAGGATGAGTTTGAGCGTCTTGGTTGCCGTTGCTGTCTGGAGCCGGACCAGGTAGAGACCTTTGGGCAGGACGCCTCCCTCCACCTGGAGCGTGTTTCGCGCGCCTGCCGCCGCCCGGCCTTGTGTGAGAGCTGTCACCAGAGCTCCCCTGGCGTCATAGAGGGCAAGGGTATAGTCTCCTTCTTCGGCCAGTGTAAAGTTCAGGGTTGCCTGCGAAGAGAAGGGGTTGGGATAAGCCTCCAGGGCTGTTTCGGCGAGCTCACCGGGGAGGGTGCCCACGACCCCTGCAGTACTTGACGCGGACAGGCTTGTCTCGGAGATGGTAAAGGTAATGGTCAAAGGTATACCAGCCGTGCCGGTAGCTTTACTGCCGGAGTAAGGGGTAGCTTTGAGGGAATAGGTGCCGGCTGCGGGCGGGTACCAGTTGCCATAGTAATAGTTGCCCTGGCCGTCATCGCCGTGCAGGGCATAAGGAGCCAGGTTGTCAATGTAGACTTTGCTCTGGGTGCCGCTCAGCTCCAGCTTGACGCTGCCCACCGATGCAGGCGTGGTGTTGGCCCGGATGCTGAGTTTGGTAGAAGGCAGCGAACTCAGGGCGATCACGTCGCCATCAGCCAGAGGCTGCAGGTCCTGCTCGTTGTTGGCATTGACCAGCACAAAGCCGGTGACCTGCTCCTGGCTTTGAAGAGCGGTGAAAGTAGCCGTGATGGTTTTGTTGCTGCTCATGGTCACCGTGAGCGGATTGGCCGAGCCGGTCGCATCGCCG
>NZ_JSYF01000505.1:0-1472 GCF_054824225.1 Pontibacter sp. HJ8 | reverse complement strand
CGACAACACTTTGAAACCAGGCCTGGCTTCCGCTTTACCGGAAATTGAACGCAATGATTCGCTTACTTTTTTTACTTACCAGCTAAGGGAGGAAGCAGAATGGAGTAATGGAAGTCCGGTGACTGCTCAGGACGTAGCATTTACATTAAAAGTACTGAAGGCTCCTTTGGTGAACAATGAAAATATCAAACCCCAGGTAGCCTTTATCCGGGACATTGTTTTGGACAAAGACAATCCAAAGAAATTCACCTTCGTGTGCAGCGGGTATACCCCTGAAATGGAATTGCTGACGGGAGACTTTTTTATTCTACCCGCCTACTTATTGGATCCGGAGGGGCTGCTAGCAGGTATAGAAATCCCTAAGCTAGCAGACACAACTGCAGCAACTGATAACACCAGACGTATCAAAGCGTTTGCAGCTGGTTTCAACAGCACCGGTTCAAGCAGTAATTTGACTACACTGCAGGGAAGTGGTGGGTACACCATAGAACGCTGGGCACCCGGACAGTATATTACGCTCCAGCGCAAACAAAACTGGTGGGGTACTACTACCGGAGCCGATGCCAGTTATTTGACTGCTAATCCTGCCCGCATCAGCTTCCAGATGATACCTGAGAACACAACTGCTCTGTTAGCCATCAAAAACAGGCAGATAGATGTGCTGGATAACATTCCGGTCACTGAGTTTGAACAGCTCCGGCAAGACGATGCCTTCAAACAGGACTATGCCCTCTACGCTCCCCAGGGCTACGACCTTGTATTTGCAGGACTCAATACGCGGCAGCCGGCTTTGAGTGATAAACGCACCCGACAGGCAATTGCTCATCTTCTGGATGCAGACAACTTGATCAAGGTAACACAGCAATCCTACGCCACCCGCACCATTGGCCCTATACCGCCGGATGTAAAGCAATTTTATCATCCTACGCTTGAGCCATACAGCTACAATGCGAAGCGGGTAACCGAACTGCTTAAATCGGCTGGCTGGATACAGGAAGAGGTTGGCTGGTACCGCAACATCAACGGAAGGCGCGTACCACTCACATTAGAAGTTATCTACAGAGCAGGAAATACGGTCTATGAACAGTCCGCGCTTATTTTCCAGCAAAACGCTTCCAAAGCAGGTATACCGGTAACGGTGCAGGCGCTGGAGGGCAGCCTCCTCAACCAAAAAATAAATGAACGGGACTTTGACCTGTTCTTCCGAGCCCTTTCAGGCAACCCCTTCGTTTTCAACTTTAAACCCTTGCTGCATACTTCCTTTGCCGGACCCGGCGGTTTTAATGCAACCGGTTTTGGCTCCGAAGAGAGTGACGATCTGCTGGACAACATCATTGTAGCAGAAACTAACGAAGAGAAAGCAAAATTATTAAAAAGACTGCAGGAGGTGCTGCACGAAGAGGCGGCTTTGCTACCCCTCTATTACCGCAAAGAAAAACTGGCCGTGCATCGACGCTTTTCCAACACCAAAG
>NZ_JSYF01000504.1:0-2524 GCF_054824225.1 Pontibacter sp. HJ8 | reverse complement strand
AAGCATAAAAAAATCAACTTCTGCAGAGATATATTCCTATATTTTGTAGAAGACGATGCAAATTAATAATGAATTATTTTAATATGCAAATAATGTAATATAAAACTCTTTTTCTTTCACAATTTCAACACAAAACCTACTCAACCTCACCCCAAATAATGCAAACGACTTATAATCAATAAGCTACATACAGGCAAAATAACATCAAATAAATGCAATTAAATTTTTTTTAATTTTTTTTGAAATTTTTTTTCTACAACCAGCAGATTTTCAGCTAAATAGCCATTGCTGACACGAAAAAACCCCGTTAATCTCTCGACTAACGGGGCTTTTTACATGACTAAATCTATTGATGCAATCTCATCGGAACTACACCAGCTTCTTATACCGGATACGCTTCGGCTCCACATCTCCCATGCGCTTCTTCTTGTTCTCTTCGTAATCCGTGTAGTTGCCTTCAAACCAGTATACCTGCGAGTCTCCTTCAAAAGCCAGGATATGAGTACAGATACGGTCCAGGAACCAGCGGTCGTGCGAAATGATTACCGCACAACCGGCAAAGTTCTCCAGCGCGTCTTCCAGTGCCCGGATCGCATTCACGTCCAGGTCGTTGGTAGGCTCATCGAGCAGCAACAGGTTACCGCCTTCTTTCAGCGTCATGGCCAGGTGCACCCGGTTACGCTCACCACCCGACAGGTTCTCGACCTTCTTCTCCTGATCGCCTCCCGAGAAGTTGAATTTACTTACATAAGCACGGGACACAACCTGACGGCCGGCCATGATCATGTGCTCCGTTCCTCCCGAGATCACTTCAAATACAGACTTATTCGCATCCAGATTGGCGTGCTCCTGGTCTACATACGATATCTGCACGGTAGACCCTACCGAGAATTCACCGGCATCCGGTTTCTCCTGTCCTGTGATCAGCTTAAACAGGGTTGTCTTACCGGCACCGTTCGGCCCGATAATGCCCACGATACCACCTTGTGGCAGTGCAAAGCTCAGGTTTTCAAACAACAGCTTGTCGCCGTAGGCCTTGCTGATGTTGTGTGCCTCTATTACCTGTGCCCCCAGACGCGGGCCATCCGGTATAAAGAGCTCCAGTTTATCTTCTTTCGATTTGGAGTCTTCCCCTGCCAGTTTATCGTACTGGCTGATACGCGCTTTGGACTTGGCATGACGGGCTTTGGGAGCCATGCGCACCCACTCGAGTTCCCGCTGCAAGGTTTTCTGACGTTTGCTTTCTGTTTTCTCTTCCTGCGCCAGGCGGTTAGACTTCTGCTCCAGCCAGCTGCTGTAGTTGCCTTTCCACGGAATACCTTCGCCACGGTCCAGTTCCAAGATCCAGCCAGCCACATTGTCCAGGAAGTATCTATCGTGGGTTACAGCAATGACCGTTCCTTTATACTGTTTTAAGTGCTGCTCCAGCCAGTCCACTGATTCTGCGTCCAAGTGGTTGGTTGGTTCGTCCAGCAACAGCACATCCGGCTCCTGCAACAGCAGGCGGCAAAGGGCCACACGGCGTTTCTCACCACCCGACAGGTTGCCGATCAGGGCGTCTTCGGGTGGGGTGCGCAGGGCATCCATGGCCCGCTCCAGCCGGTTGTCCAGCTCCCAGGCATTGTGCTGATCCAGTTTTTCCTGTACCTCGCCCTGGCGCTCGATGAGTTTGTTCATCTCATCGTCGGTCATCTCCTCGGCAAACTTCATGTTGATCTCGTCGAATTCCTTCAACAAAGCCACCACTTCGCTTACACCTTCTTCCACTACCTGGCGCACCGTTTTGGTCGGGTCCAGTTGAGGCTCCTGCTCGAGGTAGCCCACGGAGTAGCCCGGCGACCATACCACTTCGCCCAGGATTTCTTTGTCAACGCCTGCTATGATCTTAAGCAAGCTGGACTTACCGGATCCGTTGAGACCCAGCACGCCAATTTTGGCGCCGTAGAAAAATGACAGGTAGATATTCTTTAATACTTGTTTCTTAGAGGGTATATCTTACTGACCCCAGCCATTGAGAAAATGATGGTTTCGTTGCTCATAACTTTTATATAGGTTAGGTTACTGCGTAAAGGCAGTAATTTTAAAATGCTAGCTTGACCTTATCAGGCTGCCTTGCAGCTACGCCGGGTACAATTTGTTCTACAATATGCCCCGAAATACAAATATCGGAAAAATTCATGCATTTATGGTTCACAAAAGTGCTTTGAAATCACTAAACTTGTAGAAAAACTATCTGAAAGAAGTACGTACCGACTTATTTTAGCACCAGGTTTGGCAGTTGCGTTTACCGCTTAGTCCCGGGCGACTGTAGCAGGAAAAGCGGTAAAGCAAACGCTACCATCCAACTTGCGTATGCTAAGATTAGTTTGAATTTTGCGCCTATTTCCCCTTTTGTGTTCCGAACATAACCCGATCCTTAAATGGAAAACAACGATCTATTGGAAGAAGCCAGAAAGTATGGCTTTATTCAAGACCAGCAAGTATGGTTAAAGGCTTTTATGAACTACCCGGACAGACAGGTAGG
>NZ_JSYF01000503.1:0-2109 GCF_054824225.1 Pontibacter sp. HJ8 | reverse complement strand
GACAGCGTCAAAGGTTACTTGGTAGTGGTATGGTATGGTATCTTCCTGATTGCTGGGTACGGCTTCCACGAAGGGATAGAAGCTATCCAATGAATTAAAATACTTCCACATAAACAAATGGAAGTAAGAGCACCCGTTCTGCTATACCTGAAAAGCTATAAAACAAAAAAAGGCCCCGGATTGCTCCAGGGCCTTTTCTTATCAGACAAGCTTAAAGATTAAGCGTTGTTCTCTTCTTCTGCAGACTCCTCGCCAGCAGCTTCGTCAGAACCTTTAGACTTCTTTGCAGCAGCCTCCAGTTTCTTCACGCCAGCTTCTTTCTCGTTGTCCATCATTTTCTCTTTCAGGGCAGAAAGAGCATCCAGGTCACCAAGCGTAGAACGATCGGCTTCTTTCTGAACTTTAGGAGCTTTCGCTTCTTTCTTCTCACCACCAGCCGGAGCAGCTTTCTTCGTAGCTTTTGCTACTCGGGCAGCGTCAGCCGTCTCAGTGTGCGTAGATGTGTGCGAAAGGATGATCTTACGATCGTCTTTAGAGAACTCCGTTACACGGAAGTCAAGCGCTTCACCTGCTTCAACCTGAGAACCGTCTTCTTTCGTCAGACCTTTCGGGAATGCGAAACCTTCGATGCCGTATGGCAGCTCCAGTGTAGCACCACGCTCAGATTTCTCCAGAACAGACGCCTTGTGAACAGAACCTACGTTGAATACAGATTCGAAAGTATCCCAAGGGTTCTCTTCCAGTTGCTTATGACCAAGAGCAAGTCTTCTGTTCGCTACGTCCAGCTCCAGAACAACTACATCCAGGTTTTCACCAACTTTCACGAACTCAGATGGGTGCTTGATTTTCTTAGTCCAAGACAGGTCAGATACGTGTACCAGACCGTCAACACCTTCTTCAAGTTCCAGGAACAGACCGAAGTTTGTCAGGTTACGAACTACGCCTGTGTGCTTGGTGCCTACTGCATACTTCGTGATAACATTTTCTTTTGTCCAAGGATCTTCAGTAAGCTGCTTAATGCCCAGAGACATTTTGCGCTCCTGACGGTCAAGCGTTAACACAACCGCCTCCACTTCATCGTTCTGCTTGATGAAGTCTTGTGGGTTGCGCAGGTGCTGCGACCAGGACATTTCAGAAACGTGGATAAGACCTTCAACACCTGGCATCAATTCCAGGAATGCGCCGTAGTCAGCCACGTTTACGATTCTGCCTTTCACGCGTGAGCCAACTTCAATTTCAGCTGGCAATGCATCCCAAGGGTGCGGAGTAAGCTGCTTCATGCCAAGAGAGATACGCTTCTTGTCATCATCGAAGTCAAGCACTACCACGTTCACCTTCTGATCCAGGTTCAATACTTCTTCCGGATGGTTAATACGTCCCCATGAGATATCTGTGATGTGTAGCAGACCGTCTACGCCACCAAGGTCGATGAACACACCGAAGTTTGTCATGTTCTTGATAACACCTTCCAGAACCTGACCTTTTTCGAGGTTGTTCAGGATGGCTGCACGCTGCTGCTCGAGGTCTTTCTCGATCAATACTTTGTGAGATACTACCACGTTGTCGAAAGCGGCGTTGATTTTCACAACTTTCACTTCCATCTTCTTACCAACGAACACGTCGAAGTCACGGATCGGCTTCACGTCGATCTGAGAACCTGGCAAGAAGGCTTCAACACCGTAGAGGTCCATGATCAGACCACCTTTGGTTCTTCTCTTCACAACGCCTTCCAGAATGTTGTCATTCTCAAGTGCGTCATAGATTTTAGCCCAGGCGCTAACGATCTTCGCCTTCTTGCGGGACAAGATAAGCTGACCGTTCGGGTCTTCCTGGTCTTCGATAAATACTTCAACCTCGTCACCTACTTTCAGGTCAGGAAGATCTCTGAATTCCGAAACCGGTACCAGGCCATCAGATTTGAAACCGATGTTCAGGATCACGTCACGCTCAGTGATACCTACCACGGTTCCTTTAACAACCTCCTGCTCCTGTACGGTAGTCAGGGTGTCGCCATACATTTGTTCCATTTCGGCACGCTCGTCTTTGCTGTAGCCGCCGCCGAAACCTTGGGATTCAAATTTGTCCCAATCAAAATTATCTGGAGAATTA
>NZ_JSYF01000502.1:0-2663 GCF_054824225.1 Pontibacter sp. HJ8 | reverse complement strand
CGTTCATAAAGAATACAGTTTTGGTAAAGCCACTGCAGTCTACTCCTTTGAAAGAAGTCCCACCCCACAAATAGGGCAAACCCAAAAGCTCTTTGCTGGATGCTACCAGGTTGTTTTCTGTCGGCTTCCGGCTGGCTACCCATTCTTTGTACTCCATGGTCTCCGCCGCTGACACAAAGCCGGTACGCCCATCCGGGAACGACACTTCGTAAAAGTCCTTTGATTTATTCTTCAACACCATCACATCGCCATACACCAGGTCAGAAACCGTAGTGGCTGCCTTTTCAGGAGTTGCGTAAGCGAAGCCGTAGGGTTTGGTATACAACATCTTTTTCCCTTTCTGCCAGGCTGTAAATCCGGCTTCATCCACCAATGCGATACCACCGGCATCTACCCAGGCAAGGTACTTGTCGGGCGTTTGCACCAGGTACCAGCCGCTGCTTTCCTTTTTCCATACCTGCAGGGGCGTACCCATCATGGCCTGTGTAGCGAGTTCGGCGGAATGCTTCGGTTCAGAACGCAGGTTGGCTACCGAGAGGGTGACAATTGCTTGGTGCTTGCCTTCAAGTTCTGCCTCCGGCAGCACCTGTATACTGTCCACATACGCGATATTAGCTGCCTGCAGCCGCTTGATCAGCTCTGCCTTCGCCTCGGGCATATTCGTTTCGCCGCGGAGTACGTTGCCTTTTGCTTCTACCTGGAAGAGTGCGACGCGCTTATCCGGTGCATACTGTTTCCGGACAGCATCGATGTGAGACTGAGAAGCAGCAGCTGCTGCAGGCGCTGCATCGGTAGCCTGGGCAGTTGTGTCGGAGGCAGTTCTGGAGCCGGCACAGGAGGCAAGCAGCAGAAGCAGCAACAGCACAAAAGGATTCTTTTTGATCATAGGGAAATAGGTTTAAAATCATCCGGCGCAACAATCGCGCCCCTGATGACAGGCATTAAACTTTGAACACTTATTTCAAAATAATAATTCGTTACTGGGGAGCCACCATTTGCATCAATAATGCAGACAGGTAGGCGCCATAAGTACCCAGGGCGTAACCCAGGATGGCCAGTAACACCCCTACCGGTGCCAGGGCGGGATGAAAAGCACTGGCTACGATCGGAGCAGAAGCGGCCCCGCCCACATTGGCCTGGCTGCCTACGGCAAGAAAAAAGAAAGGTGCTTTGACCAGTTTGCCTACAATCACCAGCAGCAAAAAGTGGATGGATATCCAGATAATACCTACCAGGAAAAGACCCGGCTGGCTGAAGATGGCTGCCACGTCCATCTGCATGCCAATGGTAGCCACCATGATGTATAAAAACAGGCTTCCAATGCGTGAAGCCCCTACGCCTTCCAGCTTGCGTGCACTGGTGAGTGAAAGCAACATGCCAAAGGTCGTTGCCAGTACCACTATCCAGAAGAAACCGGAGGTCAGACTGAACTGCTCCAGGTAAGGAGCATGCAACTCAATCCAAGGTGCAATGATGTCAGCCAGGAAGTGGGCCAGCCCCGTTACGCCGAGTCCTACGCCTACCACCATAATGGTGTCTGCTAAGGTCGGTAACTTCATGATGCTCTTCCGGTAGCGCTCTACTTTTTCTTTCAGCTCATTCACAGTGGAGTTATCTGCTTTGAAGAAAGCATCCAGTTTATCCGATCTGCCGGCGCCATAGAGCAGCACCGCCATCCAGATATTGGCTACGATCACATCCACAGCGATCACGGCTGAGAACAGATTCGGGTTTGGCTTGAAGACCTCATACATAGCGAGTTGGTTCGCTCCTCCCCCGATCCAGCTACCTGCTATGGTGGACAGGCCGCGCCAGACAGCATCCGGCCCCTGCCCCCCAACTATTTCAGGCGCAAAAGTAGAAACAATGAGAATCGCCAGCGGGCCACCGATCACGATACCGACAGAACCTGTTATAAACATCAGGCCGGCCTTGTGGCGCAGCTTCCAGATCTCCTTCAGGTCCAGGCTCACCGTGAACAGCACCAAACTGGCCGGTAACAGGTAGCGGGAGGCCACGTGGTACAGATTGGAATGCTCTCCTGAGATGATGTGGAGAGAATTGAGCAAACTGGGTATCAGGTAGCAGAGCAACAGGGCGGGTACTACGCTATAGAATTTTTTAAACACTCTTCGCTCACTGGACGATGTTTTGAAAATAATGGCCAGAATAACAACGAGTATACCTAGCACAACGGCATCATTGGTGATTAAAGGTGCTGGTGCAGCGACTTCTTCCATAGTGTAGTGCCCAGTGGGCTTATTGTTGGTTAAAGGTAAAGGTTATTTAAATAATTTGATTTCAAGAATTGATTTCTGCTTTTGCTGCTATGTTATAGCTTTTAACTGAGGCTATACCTGCTGTTAAAGTGCCTTTTGCTGGCGTAGTTGCCTGTATTCCAATGCCCTTTTACTTCTTGTTTCATAGTTGGCTGTGGAGCGCTCTAAGCCGCGGGGCATCGTCCTTTGGCATCGCGCTGTGTATCTTTCCTTTGCTTCCCTTCGGTCGCAATGCCGCTTGCGCGGCACCGGAAACCTACAAGGCGCTCAACCTAAGGACTGGGAGAAGGTTTAACATAAACTGCTGCTACAGTTGGAGCAGTTTATGTGATGGCTTTACAGCATCCAACTACTCCTGCCCCTCCTTGTCTAAGGAGGGGAGCC
>NZ_JSYF01000501.1:0-2843 GCF_054824225.1 Pontibacter sp. HJ8 | reverse complement strand
ACCTGCCAAGTCAAATGCAACAGACTGACATCAAAGTAGTATACCCTATTAATACCAAATCAGTATACTCCCATAAAAACTCCTTTTCATAATATCATTTTCAACCTTAAGATCCCAGCACCATGAACAGTCTTAAGATAACCTTGCCACTGCCGCCCCAGCCTACCGAGTTAGAGAAAAAGGCAAACTTTTATAAGGTGATTGCTGCCATCATCTTCATTCTGGGGCTTGTCATTATTTTTAATAACTCGAATATTTTCTCCGGCCTGGTATTTCTGCTGTTCACATTTGTGAGTTACAGAGTACTGCGGGCTGCCAACGGATCTGATTTCCTGAAGGTACTCGACAACAGCTACCTGTTCATAGACGAAGAAAGATTTACGTTGCACCAGAGTCAGTATGCGTTTCAGAAAGGAGAACTTACGTTGGAAAACACCATCTTCTGGTCGCGTGTGCAGGAACTGACGATAAGTCCCGAATCATTTGAAGTGCTGATGCTCAATGGAGAGCGAAGACATATAGACCTGAGTTTCCTGACAGAGGCGAAACTAAGTGAAGTACAGGAAAGACTGTATGCCGTGAAGTCGGGTTTCAATATCTGACCGGGAAGCCTGGATGGAAGCACGCATCCGGGTATACCCTGGTGGGGTATAGCAGGATACAGCAAAGTCTTTTGTAAGGATCAAAGAGGCGGCTTTCAACTACTCCTCTACCGGAAGCAGTTTACCACTCTCCTCGTACTTGAGCATACCTACATCGAGCAACTCCCGGATCAGCAACGTCACGGTTTCGGCATGTTTGGGCTCAAATTGCTGTAGCAGTTCTTTCGGATGCAGCGTCTGCTCCTGCACCAGCTGGAGCAGTTTTTCCCGCAGCACCTTTTGCTCCTGCCCTTCCCGTTCCTTTTTGCGTTGTGCCAGGCAGTAGTCACAGATCCGGCAGCTCTTATCGCTTATTTCTCCGAAGTACTCCAGCAAAAGCTGTGTGCGGCAGCGGTCAGATGTTTCGACATAATGTGTCATCTCCTTCACCTGCTCCATCGCCCGGTCCCGTAGCTGGTCCAGTTTTTTGTGGTTAAGCGGGAGGTTGGCAGCATCCTGGCGCGGCATGGTGAAGACCAGCTGCGGCGCATCGTGTTGTGGCTCGTAGATGAGCACCTGCAGCTTGTGCAGGTACTCCAGCTTTCGCCTGATTTCCTGTTCGGGCTTATGCAGCAGCTCGGCCAGTTTGCGCTCCGAAATTTTGACAAAGCCCGAAAATGCTTCTCCTCCGAACATCCGCAAAACCATACGCAACAGGGCATCGTGTTCGGCGTTGGCTACCTGAAATTCATAGAGCGCCATGTTATCGAGCAGCAGGAAAATCCGGGAGGGTGAATAGTAGGACTCGTTGAGCTGGATATACCCTTCTCCTTCCAGCCGCTTGATGACATGGTGCACCTCCAGCGGCTTAAGCTTATAGTTTTTGGAGAAGGCAGCCAGGTCAAAGTCGAAGCTGCCCATAAAGCCACTGCCCACCGCTATTTGATAATAGTTGGCCAGGCACTGGTATACCCTGCGGATGAGCTCCAGCGGCGGATGCGCTTCTGCCACTTTTTGTTTCAGATCTTTGGTGTCGCTGGGGCCATAGAGCAGGGTAGCGTAGGCATACTTTTCATCACGCCCGGCGCGTCCTGCTTCCTGGTAATAGGCTTCCAGGCTCTCCGGCAGGTCGAGGTGCACCACCAGTCGTACATCCGGTTTGTCAATGCCCATCCCAAAAGCATTGGTCGCCACGATCACACGCACTTTGTCCTGTATCCAGGCATTCTGCGCCGTGTTGCGTTCTTCAAATTTGAGTCCCGCATGGTAGGCTGCTGCTGCGATGCGCCGGCTTTGCAGGAACTTAGCAAGCTCCACTGTCTGCCGGCGGCTCCGAACATATACAATTGCCTGCCCCGGTAGGCGCTGCAGTATTTCCAGAGCACGCCCTGCCTTATCCTCGGTGTAGAGGCAGGAGTAAGAGAGATTGGATCGCGCGAAGCTTTTAACAAATACGTTCTGCTGCTTAAAAACCAGCTTTTCCTGAATGTCCTGCCGTACCTGATCCGTAGCTGTCGCCGTCAGCGCCAGCACCGGCACCCCGGGCAGCAACTCCCGCAGCTCGGCCAGTTGCAAGTAGGGCGGTCGGAAATCGTACCCCCACTGCGAGATGCAGTGTGCCTCGTCCACGGCCAGTAGACTGACCTTCATCCGCTTCACCCGCTCCTGAAAAAGGTCGGTGAGCAGGCGCTCCGGCGACAGGTATAGGAACCTGATGTTACCATACACGCAGTTGTCCATGGCGATGTCTATTTCGCGCCGGTTCATGCCCGAGTAAATGGCTACAGCAGGTATACCCCGCTTTTTCAGCTGCTCGACCTGGTCCTTCATCAGCGCGATCAGTGGCGTGATGACCAGGCATACTCCCTCCTTAGCCATAGCCGGTACCTGGAAGCAGATGGACTTGCCCCCACCCGTCGGCAGCAACGCCAGCGTGTCCTGCCCCGCCAGCACAGACCGGATAATGTCCTCCTGCAGCGGCCTGAACTGGTCGTAGCCCCAATAAGTTTTGAGTATATGGTGGATGTCGTGCAAAGGAGGTTGTGTTTGAGTAGCGAAGATAAAGTATAGCGGACAGAAGTCAGAATTTATACTTGTTATTTAGACTTGCCGCAGGTCATTCATGATTTTCCGGTGGAACAACGTGCGAAATTTGGATATTTCACTACTGCTTCTGTTGGCGGAGTTGCCTGTATTCCAATGCCCTTTTACTTCTTGTTTCATAGTTGGCTGTGGAGCGCTCTAAGCCGCGGGGCATCGTCC